>SABI01000043.1 GCA_009929055.1 Spirochaetia bacterium
TCATCAGTCACGGCCCGTATCGTTCGTGTCGGCAGTTGGAACTCTGATGCCAATTTCGCACGCGTGGCCTATCGCATCGGGTTCACCCCGGTGAGTCACGGCTACCATCTCGGGTTCCGTGTCTTGTTGCCTGCAGAATAGAAACATTTCGGAAAGAATAGTGGAATAGAGGTAAAGAGCGATGGTGAAGGATGAGGCAATTGAAGACAAGAGCAACTGCCTGATAAGTCTGAGAGAAACTGGAAGAGGGGTCTGACTCAAAAGGATAATAGATGGGGTTAGCAAGGGGTAATTCCCACTTGTTGAATCAATAAGATCTGAATTTGAGCCATCTCCTTCGAATAAACTTTACCTGATAAAGTTATTCACAGAAGTATCTCTAGAGGTTCCTATAAATATTTTGAAGGGCTCTGCATTGATTGTTTCTTCATATATAGATATTGCTAAATCTTTAAATTGGATCATTTAATTGAGACTTGCAACCATCACTCTTTACTTTGTCAGCATTACATAAAAGAATGAATTAAAAACTATCTTTATTGATTCTTTACAGAAGTCATTTGAGTCATGGGAGAATTATATAATTGACTTAACAAAAGTAGTTGATTCTGCTACAATTACCTCTATGAATAATGAAAATATATGTAAATTAGCTCCTTCTATGCTTAGTTGTGATTTTTCTAACGTTGCAAAAGGAGTTGAACTCATTAATACATCAAACGCTGATTATATTCACCTTGATGTGATGGATGGCCAATTTGTTCCAAATATTTCATTTGGGCCAAAATTCATAAAAGATATGAGACTTCTTAGCTCTCTCCCTTTTGACACCCACTTAATGGTGAATAATCCAGATCTCCTTATTCCTGCTTTTGTTGAAGCTGGGAGCGATATCATTACTGTCCATAGTGAAGCTTCTATTCACCTCCACAGAACGATTGGAAATATTCATCAACACGGAATAAAGGCAGGAATTTCTATTGTCCCCTCAACTGAAGTTTCTACAATATTTAACATGCTCCATGAAATAGAAATGGTTCTTGTTATGAGTGTAAATCCAGGTTTTGGCGGACAACAATTCATTAACTTCTCATATGAAAAAATTAAAGAACTTGCCTCTTATAGAGAAAAACATAATCTTGACTTTCTCATTAGCGTTGATGGAGGAATTACCACTCACAATGCAGCACAAATCTATAATAGTGGTGCCGATATCCTTGTAATGGGAACATCCTTCTTTTATGCAAAAGATTCAAAAGAGTTAGTTTCTTCTATTCATGAGCTCAAAAGAACATGATAGCAGTTGTTCAAAGGGTAAGTGATGCTAGTGTAAGTGTTGACCAAAAAGTGTGTGGAGCAATTGATAGGGGATTACTTGTCTATTTAGGTGTACTTACTACAGACTCAACAACTGACTTAGACTATATTATAAGAAAGATTGCTGCCTTAAGGATATTTAAAGATGCTGAAGACAAGATGAATTTGAGTGTTGATAAAGTCTCTTCAAAAGTCCTTATCATAAGTCAATTCACCCTTTGTGCTATTACTACTAAAGGGAATCGTCCTTCATTTAATAATGCTGCTCCTCCTGAAGAGGCTACATTAATGTATGAAAAAGCAATTGATGGGTTAAAAAAACTCAACTTACATGTTGAAAGTGGTATATTTGGAGCAGATATGAAGGTAAGATACACCAATGATGGTCCAGTAACAATAATATTAGACTCTCATGATGTAGCGAAGTGAAATAGTTTAAATATACGTACTGTTATACAAATAGAACGATAGCAATGGAGAATAGAAATGGCAAAAAGTAGTAGCAATAACACACCTGTCACGCGAGCACTCAAATCTGGTGATAACAAAGAAAGATTATTAGCTTTAGAAGCAGCACGATCTCAAATTGATAAACAATTTGGCAAAGGTGCCCTTATGAAACTTTCTGACACTCCAGTTGATAGCTCAATCCAAACAATTTCATCAGGGTCAATCCTTCTTGATGAAGCATTGGGGGTAGGAGGGTATCCTAAAGGGAGAGTTATTGAAATATATGGACCTGAATCTAGTGGTAAAACTACCCTTGCTCTTCATGCTATAGCTGAAGCTCAAAAAGCAGGGGGAATTGCTGCCTTTATCGACGCTGAACATGCCCTCGATCCATCATACGCACGTAAGTTAGGGGTTAACACTGATGAATTATGGATTTCTCAACCAGATAATGGAGAGCAAGCTCTTGAAATTACCGAGAGTTTAGTTCGTTCAGGGGCAGTCGATATCATCGTTGTAGACTCTGTTGCTGCCCTCACTCCACAAGCAGAAATTGATGGAGATATGGGAGATTCTCATATGGGCCTTCAAGCTAGGCTCATGAGTCAAGCATTACGAAAACTTACGGGCATACTCGCTAAAAGTAATACTACAATTATTTTCATCAATCAAATAAGGATGAAAATTGGGGTGATGTTTGGAAACCCAGAAACTACTACAGGGGGAAATGCCCTTAAATTTTACTCCTCAATACGAATAGAGGTGAGAAAAATAGAGGCTATCTCTAAAAGTGCTGATGATATTGTAGGAAACAGAGTAAGAATTAAAATAGTAAAAAATAAAGTAGCACCCCCTTTCAAACGAGTTGAACTCGATATGCTCTTTGGAGAAGGATTGAGTTATGTTGGCTCTATACTCGATGCCTCATTGAAATATGACATGGTAAACAAGAGCGGATCTTGGTATGCATACCAAAATGAAAAGATAGGGCAGGGGAGAGATAACGCAATTACCTTCTTAAAGAGTAATGCAGATATTACTGCGTTGTTAGAAAAACAATTACGGGTAATTATGTTTCCAGATACAACCGCTGCAGTAAAAGAGAAAGAGAAAACTGAAAAAACAGAGAAATAGTCTAAAAATATCTGATATCACTAGGGTAAAGTCTCTCTTTACCCTATGATTATTTTTAGAGTATAATCTTTTATTATATGGCACAGGATATTGGAATAGAGAAAGAGTATCAGGGGAGAAATTCTCACCTTACTTATTGTGTACAACAATTTGAGGGACCCCTTGATTTATTACTTCATCTTATACAAAAAGCTCAAGTAAGCATATACGCTATCCCTATCGCTGAGATAACTGATCAATTTCTTACCTACCTAGAGATGGCTAAGAAAGTCGACTTAGAAGATCTAACTGATTTTTATCTTATGGCAGCACACCTGCTTTATATAAAGAGTAATACCCTTCTTCCGAGAGAGGTTGCTTTTGATGATGAATCCGATTACGACAAACAAGAATTGGTAGAACAACTTATTGAATACCAAAAATATAAAAAATATAGTTCTCTTCTTGCCCAACAAAGTCAAAACGATCAACTCTTTATAACAAGAAAAAAGAATCAATTTATGCTCCCTTTTAGCGATAAAGAGTTGTGGAGTGAAATTTCTGTTTGGGATTTACTCAAAACATTCTCTTCACTTTTGCAAACAATTAGTGTAGATCAAGTATTTAATGTATACGAAGAGGTAACTGTTAAACAAAAGCTCACTCTGATGAATGAATTATTCGAAGAAAAAGAGGCTATCTCTTTTGCAGATATTGTTGTCCATCAAGATTCTATTCTCGATGTGATTTGTGCATTTCTTGCTATATTAGAAGCTGTAAAATATAATATGATTATTATTGAGCAACATTCTCTTTTTGGAGATATTTTGATATCAAAATCTCCTTTTTATGATGAACAAAATGATACTATTGAAGAATCTTATTATACAGAAGAAATCTTAGAGAGAGAAATTCATCAAGTTGTTGAATCAATGAAAGATTTTCATGATGAACAAGATAATGATGAAGAAGATATCATCATCGATTTAGAAAGTGATGAAGAGGATGAATAATGTTAACAGAATTAGCTAAACTCATAGAAGTACTCCTGTTTTTAGAAAATGAGCCCATAGCGATGAATACATTCTTAACTCTTACTCAAGAAAAAGAAGAAGATATTCTCCTTGCCCTTGAAGAAATAGGAACAACCTTCACACAAGAAGGCCATGGCTTAGAACTTGTGGAAACCTTAAAAACCTACCAACTGATTCCAACACAAGACCTTCATGAAAATTTAAAAAAGGCATATGGAAAAAAAGTAGATAAAAGATTGTCTAAGGCAGCACTTGAAACACTTTCCATCATCGCTTATGCTCAACCAGTTACACGCTCTGATGTAGAGAATATTAGAGGAGTCTCTTCTGATTCAATTATGAGGCTCCTATTAGAGAGAGAATATATTAGAAGAATAGGAAAGAAAGATGTTCCAGGAAGACCTATGCTCTATGGAACAAGTAAAAAGTTCTTACTAGAATTTAATTTACCTAGTATTTCTGCCTTGCCAAAACTTTCCGATATCGATCGTGAACGATTTTTACACAATGAGGAGGGATTGCTATTATGAAGATAGAGTATCCTATTCGTTTACAAAGCTTTTTAGCAAAAAGTGGCTTAGGTTCTAGACGAGCATGTGAACAGTTAATTATAGAGGGACGAGTAACAATTAATTTGCAGAAAGTTACAGAAATGGGGGTCAAAGTAAATGCTGATGATGTGGTGATGGTAGATGACGTCCTTGCTGAAGCATCAGATAAAACACTTTATTATGCCCTTAATAAACCCAAAGGGTATGTATGTACAAACTACGACCCTAATGAAACTCAGTATGCGAGAGACCTGATTGAAATAGCAGATAAAAACCTCCTATTTCATGTTGGCAGACTCGATAAAGAGTCTAGTGGCCTTATTCTTTATACGAATGATGGCGATGTAGCTCAAAAGATTACTCATCCCTCGTTTGAGGTTGAAAAAGAGTATGCCGTTCTTACAAGAGAACCATTAAGAGTAGAAGACCTTCAACAGGCGACTAAAGGAATCTTTATAGATAGTCAAAAACCATACACAATAAAAAGTTTCACTATTAACACAAAAAAATGGGCCTATGTTACCCTTACTGAAGGAAGAAATAGAGAGTTAAGGAAAATATTTACCTATTTAGGATATACAATCGTACAACTCGTACGATTAAGAATTGGCAATATTACCCTTGGAACTCTTAAAGAAGGTCAGTTTAGACCTGTTTCAAAACATGAAATCAATCAATTATTAGAAGAGAAATAGAACTATGGATATAAAGACATTACAGTCGCTAAAAGGAATTGTTATAGCGATAGATGGCCCGGCTGGAGTAGGGAAGAGTACAATAGCAAAAACATTAAGTGAACGTTTAGGATACTATTTTCTAAATTCAGGCAATTTTTATAGAGCAATTACCTACACAATATTAACACGAGGAATTGACCCTTCCAATGAGAAGGTAATCATTGCAGTTGCTAAAGAATTACCATTACATATAAAAGATGAGAAACTTTATATAGGAGAGGATTGTGTAGAAAAATTTCTCCATAGTGATGAAATTGATGCATGGGTCGCTCGCCATAGTGCAATTGTACAATTAAGAGAAATAGTGAATGAACACCTAAGAAAGATTGCCTCTAATGGAACAAGTTTAGTAGCTGAAGGGAGAGATATGACGAGTGTCGTTTTTAAAGAGACTCCATACAAATTCTATTTAGATGCTAATGTTGAAGTGAGAGCAAAGAGAAGGTTTGATCAACAAGAATCAAATTATACCTTAGAGCAATTAAAAGAATTAATTATTGAACGAGATGAAATAGACAAAAATAAAAGCGTTGGGGCCCTTAAGATTGTGCCAGAATCGCTATATATTGACTGTTCATACTTGACCATAGAGGAAGTTTATGTAAAAGTGTTACATGCTATATTCGCCCGCTTAGGGGGGATAAATAAGGATCAGGAGAGTAAAGTGGAAGACGTAAAGGAAATGGTGGAAACACAAAGCGAACTGCAGCATAAGGCAGATATGCAGACAATGTTGCAGGAACATTACCTTAAATCTCTTGATGAAATTGAAGACGGTCAGCTTGTTACCGGTACTGTAGTTCAGGTCAATAACGAGTATGTGTTTGTGGATGTGGGGTATAAATCTGAGGGCAGAGTTGCCATAGATGAATTTTCCACTGTTCCCGCCGTCGGCGACGAAGTCAAGGTCATGATAGTCAACAAGGAAGGAAAGGGCGGTCAAATCGTCATTTCTAAAAAGCGCGCTGACATCAAGGAACGTACAGAAGTTCTAAAGGTATCTGCAGATAACCGAACACCGGTTATGGGCAAGTTTGTCAAAGTTATTAAAGGTGGTTTTGAAGTCGACCTTGGTAACGAGTTTTTGGGGTTCTGCCCACTCAGTAAAGCTGATGTGGTAAGGGTAGAAGATCCAGATACAATGATTGGAATTGCTGATTATTTTGTAATCGATAAATTCCATACTGGGATGAAACTAAAATCAGTAGTTTCACGCAGAGAGTATCTTGAGAAGAAAATTAAAGAAAACAAAGAAAAGTTTTTCTCAGAAGTGAAAATTGGAGATGTCGTAGAAGGAACTGTGAAAAGTTTCACAAGTTTTGGTGCATTTATCGATTTAGGTGGATTTGACGGACTCCTTCATATTAACGATATGAGTTGGGGCCATGTTACTAAACCAAAAGATTTTGTAACAAAAGGGCAAGTAATTCACCTTCGACTTATCAACATCGATCCAGAATCACAGAAGATTAACCTTTCTCTAAAACATATGTCCGCTGATCCATGGAATACATTTGAAGAGCGTTATGCTGTAAATGATGTCGTAAAAGCACCAGTTACAAAATTAACTACTTTTGGTGTCTTTATTGAAATTGAGCCTGGTATTGAAGGTTTAGCCCATATTTCAGAATTATCATGGACAAAAAGAATTAACAATCCAAAAGAAATATTAAGTATAGGGGATGTTGTAGAGGCTAAAATCCTTGGATATGACCTCGATAAAAAGAGAGTTTCCCTTGGTCTTAAGCAACTAGAGAATAACCCATGGGATAGTATTGAAACTCGTTATCCTCATGGAATGACATTAACCAAACCAGTTGTAAAAATCACTAATAATGGTGCTTTCATTAATTTAGAAGATGGAATTGATGGTTTTTTACATATTGATGATATTTCTTGGACTAAGAAAACTCGTAATATGAACGACTTCTGTAAAGAAGGAGATATTATTGATGTAGTTGTCACTAAAGTAGACGCTCAAACAAAACATATCAGACTTGGTGTAAAACAGTTAGAAGGAAATCCTTGGATGACCTTACGACAAGATTACCCAAAAGGGTCAGTAATTAGTGGTGAAGTAACAAACGTTACCGACTTTGGGGTATTTGTTCGAGTTCTCGGTGATATTGAGGGATTAATCTCTAAATACAACCTTATTGGTCCAGATGAAGAATTCAATGATAGCGTCCTTAAGAATTTCAAAGTAGGCGACCCTATTTCTGCAGCAATTGTAGAGATTAACCCATCTACTCAAAAATTAAGTCTCTCTATCAAAGAGAAGATTAAGAAATCTCAGCAAAAAGAAATTTCCAAATACATTCATGATAGTGATGATAGCGATACCTTCACATTTGGGGATCTCATGCGTTCCAGAGAAAAAGATTCTGAATAACGGAGAATAACCATGGCTGAAAAAAAGGAAATTTCTTTTCAATATAAAGTTGAGAATACTCTCGCTTCGTTTTGGAATAAGAACAGAAATATTTTATTGATTACAGGAATAGCATTAATTGCTATTCTTGTGATTGTAATCATCTCACTACAAGTTTCATCAAATAGAAATGAAGCTAACATGGGAAAAGTAGACCAACTTAGTGAACAATATGCTTCTTGGGTAGCCCTTGAAGATATCACAACAAGTGAAGCAGTCGAACTAGCTGCTACACTTAAAACTGATTTACTCCAATTAGCTAAGAATAATTCTTCCTATCCTAGTGTAAAAGCTCACTATCTGTTAGGACTCATTGCCTTTAAAGAAGGTTCCTTTGATGAAGCAAAGACTCAATTCTTGATTACATTAGATAAGGGAAGAAAATCTTACTTTGCCTCTCTTTCATTATTTAACCTCGCCGTAACAAGCGAACAGATGAATGATACAAGTGGAGCCCTTGATTACTACAAACAAGTATATGATCTATCGAATGGAGAGGCTGCTCAATCAGCAAAAGCTCTTTTTAATGTAGGTCGAATACATGAAGAAAACAGCGATATTGATCTTGCAAAAGCAGTATTTCAACAGTTAAGTGATGAATATCCAGCTAGCGAATATGCTAAACTTGCAAAATCTAAACTTGTGTTGTTATAAAACTCTTATGTAGGTGCCATTTAGCATCTAGCTAAGGAGAAGACTTATGAAAAGACGTTGTAGAATGGGTAAATTATTATTTTTACTCACTATAGCGTCTTTTTTATTACTCAGTTCATGTGGAATCCCTTCATATCTTTACCTCCAAAGTAGTGATGTTGATATGATTGTAGATGATTCTACTGCCGGTACATTTGATGTTACATTGCTGCTTACCAACTCGGCTCTCGATGAACTCACTTTGAAACAAACTGTTCCTAGTATCAAACTTTTTTACTCATATTCTACAAGTAATATAAAAGAGACTATTCAAACAACTGAATCTATTATCCCAATAAACAGAGTGACATCAGATTTTGAGTCTTTATATCGAAAAAATAATAGGGGAGTGATGTTCTCTTATGAAATAGATGAGGCTCCTGCATTATACCTATATAGAAAAAATCCTGAAACTAATACAACGAATATTAGTTCAAGTATTGAAAAATTTGATTATGATACTGACAATCCAATTGATGCACTATTATTAGGGACATTCTCTTCAACGCCGACGAGGATTATTCCTCCTCTTGATAATACAGATTTATCTTTTAGTGGTGCTCCAGAAATGGATTTCACCATTCCTAGGACTACATTTGCTGATACTACACCACCTTCATATATGAAAAAAGTCAGTTTTATAATTGCTTATGATACAAGTGGAGAGTTTTCAGAGATTATGGTTACTACACCTACAGAGGATACTTTTTACTTAGGAGACTATAAGAAAGAGAGATTTTATGGCTCAACTTCAGAACTTTCTCAAATAAAGAATCAATTAATAGCACATGATATATTGACCTATGAGAAAATAATTTCAGCATTAGAGACTCCTAGCGGCAATACTGATACATATATTCATCTCTTTGCTTCTCTTTTTGGAGGAGAGGGGGATTTTAATAATATTGTATGGTCTCCTTTAGAATATATTGGAGCAATAAAATTGAACTAATAAGAATGTATATAATGTATATTCTGTTAACTAGAATATAAGGACACCAAATAATGATTACATATTCCTTTGAAAGAAAAGAAACCTTCCAAGAATCTATTACTGCACTCTATGAAATAATTACTCTTCTAAGAAGCGAAGATGGATGCCCTTGGGATAGAGAACAAACTCCTAAAAGTGTCAGTACTGCAATTATCGATGAAACCTATGAATACATTGATGCATTATTGGATAAAGATATTCAACTTTGCAAAGAAGAAATTGGAGACGTGTTATTAAACGTCTTAATGACTAGCCGTATTCATGAAGAATATGGAGAATTTTCACCAATTGATTCTATCAACGATGTGTGTGAAAAACTTATAAGGCGCCATCCTCATGTATTTAGTAACGCTAATGCTGAAAATACAGATGAAGTGTTAGAACTGTGGAATAAAGTAAAAGTTGAAGTTGAAGGGAAAACACATACAACTGAAAACATATTTTCTCGTATTCCTAAAAAATTACCAGAATTAGAACATGCTGTTGAAATGCAAAAGGCAATGAAAAAAGTAGGTTTTGATTGGCCAGATATTAACGGCGTTATAGAAAAAATTGAAGAAGAATTAGGAGAAGCAAAAGAAGCTATTGTTGATATCAAACAAAATAAAGATCATGTAGAGGAAGAAATTGGAGATTTACTATTCTCTGTTGTCAATTTAGCTCGCTATGCGAAAATCAATCCATCTTTAGCCTTAAGAAGGTGTAATCATAAAGTAACAAACAGATTTAACGACCTCGCTATTCAAGCAAAAAAAGAAGATATTGATCTTACATTCGATAACAGTGACCTCCTTAACAAAATATGGGAAACGATAAAATCTAAAGAAAATCTACCATAGAGTGTATAGTTTCTAGCCTTTTTAGATTTCTGGTGTTACCTTTAGAGTTAGACGAGGTATAAATTATGAAAAACAAATTGTGTTTAATAGTATTAATCGTGACACTCGCCCTATCAACTACTGCTAATCTTTATTCAAATGGACAAGTTGATACAAAAAAAAGTGAAAAGGATATTGTAAGAATTTCAGATACAATGCCAGGCCTTATTACACCTGGTGTGTGGAATGGACAAGCCTTTAGTCTTAACTCTTCAATATATGAGTATCTTGTGGCCCTTTCTGCTGAAGATAATTTATTAGTTCCTTCTCTAGCAACATCTTGGGATACAAGTGATGGTAAAGTGTGGGAAATAAAAATAAGAGAAGGTGTATCGTTCCATGATGGAACAGATTTAACAAGTGAAGATGTAAAGTTTACTATCCTACGTACCCAAGAAGAATCAGTTGGACACGCTAAAAAAGCAGATTTTGCAGCAGTAACATCCGTTACGACACCTGATGATTATACGGTAATTATTACTCTTGATGAAAAGAGGCCAACCTTCATCTATCAATTTACTGATTATAATATGGCTATTCTTTCATCTAGTTATGATTATGCTTCCCTTGGAGAGATGAAACCTATGGGAACTGGAGCTTTTAAAATAGCATCTATTACCCCAAAAGAATCGGCTGTGTTAGTTAAAAATGATAACTACTGGCAAAGTGAGTATCCTCTTATAGATGAATTACAGATATATTTTAGTTCAGATGTAGAAGTTTCTTTATCGATGCTCATTAATGACAAAGTAGATATTGTTCCTTTCATTACCCCTATAATGAGACAAAGGATTGAAACTTACCCTAAACTTAAAATAGTAGTTCCTTACCAAGAACAACGATACGTGTCAATGGCGGTAGACGAGCCTCCTTTTGATGATAACAGAGTGAGACTAGCCCTTAAATATGCAATGGATCCAGCAATTATTGCCAGAAGTACTAATCTAACATTAGGAGAAGGAACTGATTATAGTGAATCCCCTATTATGAAGCTCCTCCCTCAGTATTACCCTATCCCATTAAGAGAGAGAAATATTGAAAAATCTAAAGAACTTCTTAAAGAAGCTGGCTATCCTAATGGACTAAAAGTGAGTCTTACCTATGCTTCTGACCATGCCTTTAATCAAGGAATTGTTCAAGCAATTAAAGAATTAGCAAAGGATGCTAACATCCAAATTGAACTTAAAGGATATCCTAGGGATATATATTTTGCTCAATATTGGCTCCAACGCCCTTTTACTCTCACTACATGGGGAGGACGAGCAGACCCAAGTATGCTTCTTAACCTTGCCTATAAGTCAGATGGGCCATGGAATGAATCACATATAAAAGACCCTGTTCTAGACGATCTTATTGATAGAATCTCAAGTGAAGTTGATAACGAAGTAAGAAATGATCTATATGTTCAATTACAACAATACTTCTATGATAATGGTGCAATGCTCAATGTCCAAGTTCCCTACTTCGTAGCGATGAACAATAAAATTGAAGGATATGAACAGCCATTGACGATGCTTCCAAATTATAAGAAAGTGTTTATAAAAAAATAATATATATAGTAGTAAATGGAAGCATATAGATGAACAAAGAGAATGAAGGACAACATGTAGGTCCTATTGTAAAGAGAAAAAAGAGAGAAGGAACCCCTACCTATGTGAAAATAGCACATGATATTGCCCTCCGTATTGCTAGTGGCGATATGAAAGAGGGGCAAAAACTCTCAGGTAGGTCTTTAGTGAGTAGTGAGTATGGAGTCTCTCCAGAAACTATTCGTAGAAGCTTCTCTCTCCTTGAAGAAATGGATGTTGTTCGTGTTCATCAAAATAGTGGCGTAATCGTACACTCTAGTGAAAAAGCAGCTCAATATGTCGAGCGTCACATCACACGTGACACTCGGCGTGAGCTCCTCACTCGTATGCATGAAATTTATGATACTCAAAAAGAAGCCTACAATGAATTACTCGATTTAACAAATACACTCGTTGATTCTACAGAACATTTTATCGCTTCAAGCCCTTTTTATACTTATGATTGTATTATCCCCCCCTACTCTATTGCTATTAATCAGACTCTTAGTGATCTTAATTTTTGGCAACAAACTAAAGCAACAGTAATTGCAATAAAAAGAGAAGGTAAAGTAATTATCTCACCAGGACCTCATGAGAAATTACTATTAGGTGACATCTTAGTAATGGTAGCTAAACCCATAACCAAAGATGATGTGTATAAACTCATCAATACGACTCATAGCTAAATAGTTTTATGGTACATACATAGTATTTATCTCTTTATATTTTTATAATAATTTCATTTTCTTGTGAAAACAATTTGACCCTTTATTTAATTCATATGGGCACTGTGAACATCTAAAGTCGAAGTCTATACTATAATCGGTGATGTGTTAGAAATACTTTCCACTACAATAATTATCAAATAGAAGGTCGCATACTAATTATAGCTCACGACGCATTTAACTATGTTGGAAGAGCATATGTTTTTGAAGTAAGGGGATTACAAGGTATTAGTACTGTCAATCTGCGGTTAAATCAAGAAATTGGGATGTAGAGATTGGAAGTGAACTCTTTAGCGACCTCTTATCTCATAAACTGATATGATGTGACCTCTTGTCAAGTAGATTATTTGTTTTTTTCCATATTTCTCCTAAGTTTGTTAAATAATTGAAAAGGATTGATAGACAGGTAATCAGTATTCGGCTCTTGACCATTCTGATATTCGCATATTGGTTAATGCAGGCCAATGGTCCGCCTAAAGCTCTTTCTGTCTAGCGTCGTGAATCACCTCTGGGGGTGTCAACATAGTTTACTCGAAGATAGCTGGATCGTTGCCCGATTATCCTGTCTACCAATCCCTCTCACCCTAATAATTGCTAAATTCTATTGTCTACTGAATTTTGTTGTTCATCATACCCCAAATATAACACGATAATTCTCTTGCTACA
>SABI01000044.1 GCA_009929055.1 Spirochaetia bacterium
GTATATAATACCTTTTCACGTTCCTCTCTTTCCCTACTACCTAACATAAAAAAGATAGTAGCATAGATGAAAAAGGATTACACCTATCTACTTTACAAATTAATGGGAGAAAAACCTTGAGCTATTTTCTACAATTGCGTACAGTAAAATATATGAGAGTTAGATATGTTCTTTTTTTACTATTCATACTCCTGCTTGCAATACCTTTGGGTCTCCTTGCTGACTCATCCACATATGAAGGGTACCGTAGAATAGAAACAAATCATTTAAAGATCATCTATGAACCTCTCTATAGAGAAGCTGCTCTTCAAGTTGCCTCCTTTGGAGACGATATATATACGACTCTTAGTGAAGAATTAGAGTACAAAGGAAAAGGTAAGGTCCCGGTTGTTATTACAGGAAGGACTGCATGGGCAAATGGATACTTTGCCCCTTTTCCTTCAAGGGTAACCCTTTTTGTCACTAGTGACGACACTCTTTTCTTAGGGCATAGAAGTTCTTCATGGCTCTACTCTCTCTTTACACATGAACTTACCCACTACATCCATCTCACTAATCCTATAGGACCAGCTTCCTTTTTAACCCCAATTTTTGGCCCCGAAGTGCCTAATATGAATACTGTCTTAATGAGTGGATGGTGGATTGAAGGAATTACCACTAATACTGAAAGCATCTTTAGTGATGGTGGGAGAGGTGATAATGAGCGCTTCAAGATGCTTATTAAAGCTTCTTTATTAGAGGGTGAAAGTATTTGGTCTTTGCATAAAGGAGCCTATTCTTCGATCCTTCCCCCCTCTGGAAGAATCTACCTCACAGGATATCTCATGGTCGATTATATTATCCGAAACTTTGGAATTTCGTCCTTCAATGCTATTAACCACTCCTACACTAAATTCCCTTTCTTTGGTCTCTCTCCTGCCACAAAAAAAATAACAGGGATGAGTACACAAGAGATTTATCAAGAAGCTTTAAAAGAATTTAAGATGAGTATTGATGAAGAAAAAGGGAAAGAAGCAATACTTATTAGTGGAGAAGAAAGGGCTTCATTTGATCTTATCAATATAATTAATGATACCCTCTATACGACCTCTTACACTCTTTCTAAAGGGATAAGTCTCACTTCATTCGATAATGCAGATACAAAGTCAACTCTTACCTCTACGATACCCACCTTAAAAGAGGGGGGGATGAGTATCACAAAAGATGAAAAAAGGGCCTATATCATCTACCAAAGTGGAAACTATTTTCATCCCGCTAGTCTTAATAGCGCCCCAGTTAGTTATAGTGATATCTACGTATTAGACTTAGAGTCTAATAAGTATACTCCAATAACTCACCAAGGAAGTTATTACCAAGTCAAAGTTGATGAAAAACGTAATAGAATTATTGCGCTAGAAGGCATCCAAGAGCGCTATCGTCTTATTGAAATGGATTTATTAGGGAATAACAAAAAAGTCCTATTTGATGAAAAGGATGCTTCAATTTATTTTCCCCAAGTGAGTAAATCAACAGGGGACATAACAGCAATCGTTGTAAGGGAGGGAACATCAGCTCTTGTTCTCTATAGCAACAACCAGTGGAGTACCCTTGTTGGCCCTACTGATAGAGAACTAAGAACTCCACGGTTCATTGATGACTCTCACATTTCTTTCACGAGTGACAAAGATGCTCCCTATTCCCTCTATAGTCTCAATATTGCCACTAAAGAGACCTTTTTACGTTACACAGACTCCATAGGGATATTAGATGCCATAATTAGTCCAACATCTGTTTATTATTTGAGTTATCGCTCACATGGTGAGTCTATTTTTAAAGTAGATTCTTCTCACTTAACGAAGAAAAAGGGTGAGTTTATTATCTCAACACCACCTATTAAAGAAGAAGAAACAATTAATATTAAGAGTTCTTTATTTGAAGAAAAACGATATGTTGATTATCCTCAATTTAATCTTTGGCTCCCCCTTCCCTATACTGATGATAATTCATTTGTCCCTGCAGCATGGACAATATGGACATCCTTATTACAAAAACACATTATTCAAGGGCAAGCTGGATATGTTATAGAAGAGAATCTCCCACGAGCTTCTATAACGTATCAATACAATCCAGGGCCTGTTTCATTCACTCTCATGGGTTCGCTACATGAACCACCCTCTAGATCAAACAATATAAGTGCCTCTATCTCTATACCCCTTTCCTATAAAGCAGCACCGAGTGGAACTCATTATACTCACCTCTCCTTCCTTACTGGCTATCGCCACTCTGTATTACAACAGAGTCTCTCCCTTGTTGGTCAAATTGGCCACTCATTTAACACCCCAAGGGCCCCATTAGATACTTTTGGAAAATTTAGTTACTCTCTCTCATATGCTCTACAAGACTACGTATTACTTTCAATTCCTTCTATGAAGTTCTTATCAATTGCTCGTGCTACCCTCTCCATTCCAATGCCTCTCTACCACCAGAGTGTCCGCCTTGAAGTGAATAATATCCTCTCCCATGGAAATCTTTTTTCTAAATTCCCTATTGTTCAATCAATCCTTCCTCCCCTATACCTAACTGGGTATGGTAAAGATGGCTACAATAAAACAAAGATATCTCTTTACTATAATATCCCTTTTGTCCCCCTCGATATTCCTTTCTTGTATGGGGGATTTACAGAGATTGATCTATCACTACATGCTTCAAGTTATATGTATGTAGGGGTTGATGGGTTCTTTGTAGATGAGACCTATTTCTTTGGAGCAACACTCTCCCTTAAGTATACTCTCTCAGTTGGTGCGAACATTTCCCCTTTTATTGGATTTGAAATTGATTCACATGGAAATCCTCCAGCTGTGCGTATTGGTATAAATACAGATATTCTCTATATTGGCGAAAATGAAGTGTTGGGTGTAAGATAAATTACAAGCACCTAGTAATTGGTGCAAAAGAGGGTAAAGATGAAAAAAGATACAAGTAGAAAAATTCGTGTAGAAGAACAAGAGTATACCTACTATCCTATCGACTCTTTTGGGGCATCTCATATTTCTCATCTTCCTTTTGTGAAAAGAATATTGCTTGAAAATTTGATTCGAAATCAACATAAAAGTGGAATAGATGAATCAACTATGAGTCGGTTTGCTCAGAATAAAGAGAAGGGAGAAATCCCTTTTTATCCCCATAGAGTCCTTATGCAAGATTTCACAGGAGTCCCTGCTATTGTAGACCTTGCTTCTGTAAGAGAAGTTGTTGAAAAGAAGTACAAAAGGGGAAAGTACATTGACCCACAAATTCCAGTAGATGTGATTATTGACCATTCTGTTGAGATAGAGTGTTCTAATCAACCAGACTCACTAGAATGTAATAAGGAAAAGGAATACCAGCAGAACCACGAGCGCTATTCATTTTTAAAGTGGGCCTCTACCTCTTTCTCCAACCTTTCTATCGTTCCACCAAGTTCTGGAATTTGCCATCAGGTAAACCTTGAATACCTTGCGAAAGTAGTGAACAACAAAGAGGGAATTCTTTTCCCCGACACACTCATTGGAACAGATAGCCACACAACAATGATTAATGGCCTAGGAGTCTTGGGATGGGGTGTTGGAGGTATTGAAGCAGAAGCAACGATGCTAGGCCTTGAATATACCCTCTCAGATATAAAAGTAGTTGGAGTTAATCTTGTAGGAGAAGTAGATCCTTTTTCTACTTCTACTGATATTGTCCTTTCTATTACTGAATTTCTTAGAAAAGAGAAGGTTGTTGGTTCGTTTGTAGAATTCTTTGGCAAAGGATACCAAACTCTTTCAGTAGTCGACAGAGCTACTATTGCCAATATGTCTCCAGAGTATGGCTCTACCTGTGGCTACTTTCCTGTTGACGAACAAACTCTCTCCTACCTGAAACTCACTAATAGAGAACACGAAGCTACTCTTGTAGAAAAATACTGCAAAGAAAATCATCTCTTCTATAAAGAGCCTCATGCTGTCCATTATGATAAAGTTCTCACTTTTGACCTCTCTAGTGTGACATTAAGTGTAGCCGGTCCTACTCGACCTCAAGATAGAATTCCCCTTAAAGAATTAGCTCCTCAAGTAATTCCTTTTTTTAAAACAGAAACAAATATTGATTCCCCTATCCCATCAGGTGCGATAGCGATTGCAGCTATTACAAGTTGTACAAATACGAGTAATCCTAAGGTGATGATAGGGGCTGCACTTCTTGCTAAAAAGGCTGTCGAGTTAGGCCTTTCGATACCCTCTTGGGTAAAAACAAGTTTTGCCCCTGGCTCTAAAGTTGTTACTGAGTATTTATCAAATAGTGGACTACTTCCCTATTTAGAAAAACTTGGGTTTTATGTTGATGCTTACGGGTGTACTACATGTATTGGTAATAGTGGTCCACTACATAGAAAAACTCAACAAGCATATGAAAGTGGAGTTCCTTTAGCAGCAATTCTTTCTGGAAACAGAAACTTTACTGGAAGAATTCATCAGAGCATCAAAGGAGCTTTTCTTGCTTCACCTTTATTAGTTGTATCCTACGCAATTGCAGGAAGCATTACAAAAGATATCTATAGGGATCCTATTGGTAAGGACAAAGAAGCAAAAGATGTCTATCTAATGGATATCTGGCCATCAAAAGAAGAAATTGAAGAAATCGAAGAAAAATATATCACGAAGGATCTTTATAAGAAAGTCTATGATGCCATCTATAATGGTGATAAGAAGTGGGAAGCCCTACCCGTTACAAAGAGTCTCCTCTATGATTGGGACGAAAAATCTACCTATATTAGGAAAGCTCCTTTTTTTGATAGTATTGGAGAAAATTCTATCACGATAAAATCAATTTTGTCTTCAAGAATTCTCGCACTATTCAAAGATAGTATTACAACCGATCACATCTCTCCAGCTGGAGCGATTAACCCTGACTACCCTGCAGGTTCTTATCTGAGTAGCAAAGGGATTGAGAAAAAAGATTTTAATTCTTATGGCTCGAGGAGAGGAAACGTCGAAGTTATGGTGCGAGGTACTTTTGCTAATATTCGAATTAGAAATGGTCTCAACGAATATAATGAAGGGGGATATACTACAAAATTCCCAGAAAACCAAAAAGGGTATTTCTATAATATAGCTTCATTATATAAAAAAGAGGGAACCCCTGTTGTTATCATCGCAGGTAGTGAATATGGCACCGGTTCTTCAAGAGACTGGGCAGCAAAAGGAACCTATCTATTAGGGGTAAAGTGTGTTATTGCTCAATCGTTTGAAAGAATACACCGAAGTAATTTAATTGGAATGGGAGTCCTTCCGTTAGAATTTATGAATGGACAAAGTGCCTCTTTTTTCCACCTGAGTGGAGATGAACTTATTGATATCTGCATAGATGACACACTCACACCAAAACAAATTATTGATGTGAGTGTCACAAGAGGTGACAACAGAAGGGAAACGTTCTCCCTCCTATGTAGAATTGAAAACGAAGCAGAACTCCTCTATTATAAACAAAGAGGAATTCTTATTTATGCAACGAATCAATTACTGAGTACTTTGTAGTGCTTTAAGCCCTCAATAAGACCACGTGCATGAGGTTCTTTAGCAATATAGATATGCTTTTTCTGTATTCCATCGAGAAGGGATTGTTCATAATTAGCTACGACAATCCCTTTAAAAGGTTTAATGAGCATATCTTTATCATTACCAGAGTCTCCTGCACTAATTATTGTGGAAGGATTAAGTTTCCATTTCCATGC
Organism: Spirochaetia bacterium; assembly: GCA_009929055.1. Lineage (GTDB taxonomy): Bacteria > Spirochaetota > Spirochaetia > Sphaerochaetales > Sphaerochaetaceae > SABI01. Next base: position 5,732 of record SABI01000044.1, read on the forward strand.
AATATATTTTAAAGCTAACCCTTTATTTGCTCTGTAAGGGAGAATATCGAGGTAAGATTCGTGAGAAAAAATAGCATTGTGGGGACACTTTGCAGCAAGGAGTAGAGATTCTACTTCTATCTTAAGAGATTCCATATCAACATTTGGTGCAATATCGTAGCTCACCTTATACTTTCTCACCCCAGCTTCTCCCTCTTGGAGGGTAATTCCATCTATGTTTTTGAGAGCTTCAATGATTCGCTCTTTATACCATCTTCTTCTAATATGGGCTGCCCACCCCTTATCCATAATCAGTTCATCTGAATAATAAATTTCAGAACCTACACTTGTGATGTAGATATCTACATCTTTTATCTTATGTTTGAGTAGAATTTCTTTTGTCGATTCAATACTTCTTCCAGTAGCAACTCCAAAGCCAAGGGTTTGAGAGTTTTTATCAAGGATTTCATTTAATTCAACAATAGAGGCATCATCACCTGTAATGGTATTATCGATATCACTCATCAAGAGGTAATCAATACTCTTCATCCTCTCTAAGAGGCTCTTTGTTTTCTTCTCACTCTTTGCCTTTTCTTTCTCTTTTTTCTTAATCACCTTAGTAACTAAATCTAAATACGAATCGACATGGCTTTCCCATGTATAGACTTCTCTAATCTTCTCTACCCCATTCTTACTTAATTCATCCCATACTGATTTATCGGTGAGGATCTTCTCAATAGCATCATGAATTTGTTTGGCAGAATTAATATCTACAAGGAGGCCACTGTGACAATTTTTATAAATATCTTGAACTCCCCCTTTATCTGTTCCAATAAAAGGTAAGCCTACACTACTAGCTTCAATAAATGTGAGACCAAAGTTTTCTAAAGCTGCAGCAGAGATAAAAAGTCCCCCTTTTAAGGCAGCAATTCTATATAGTTCAGGAACATCTGTTTGAGGGTTATGATGTTTTGGTATCGCCATCTTTCCATAGAGGTCGTATCGGTCCATTAAAAGAAGCATATCAGTAAGGACTTGTTTTTCACCCTCTTCCATTTCGTTGATATCATCTCGAATTCCTGCAAATATTGCTAAGTTTGCAATTGCTTGGAGGTCTTTGTTTGTTCCATATATCTCGATAAGGGTGTCGATGTTTTTCCTTGCCTCTGGTCTGCAAAGGGCTAATATAATTGGTTTATCAGGATTTATTAAGAATCTATTTATTTCACTCACCATATTGTATTGAGCAAGTTTTTGTTCTTCAGAAATAGTTGCTGAAGCTATTTCATAATGATAATAGGGGAAGAAGATATCGAGCTCAACTCCAGGTGGAATTACTTCAAACTTTTTAACATCTCGGTTTTCGTAGGCACTATAGAGTTGATCTTTTTCATAGTGGGTACTTGTAATCACTAGATCAGCTAGGCGAATACTTCTCTCTTCTTGTTCAATTCGTTTTGAAATATTGTAATAATCTTCAATCTTCTCATCAGTTAATCCACTATAGCGGAGGTACTCAAGTTTGTTTCTCCCTAAAGAGTGACCTGTGAAGATAAGGGGAATATTAAAGTAGGTAGCTATTTCACTAGCAATATACCCTCCATCTGCATAATGGCCATGTATTGCATCAGGAATTCTTTTATTTGTGACAAAGTATTCAATGAGAGCATCAACAGCCTCATCAAGGACTGACCACAGTTTTTCCTTTCGAATGTATTGGCTTCCACCACACGTAATTCTTACAATGTTTACATTCTTTCCAATCTCTTCAATCTTGGCGTTATAGTCCCTACTTAATCTTTTATCATTGAGTTTTCGGGTGAAGATATCGAGGGAGATATCTTCAGTCTTGCTTATCTCTTTTGCAAGGTCAACAACGTATCGAGTTTGACCGCCGGTGTCGGCATCTTTTCCCATCTCAATATTATCTTTTCTTAACAAACCATGAATATTTATCATAGCTATATACATAAAAATCTCCTTTAATTCCTTACATAATCATCACATATTAACGCATAAGTGTCAAATTAGTCTAAAAGTGAGCTAGGATAATGGTAAAAGAAGGACTGAAACTGGAGAGTTTCTTGCCACATAATGGCTCACACTTGAAGAAAATAATTCTTTAATAAAAGAGGCATTTGTCGTTCCAAGAATAGAGAGAGTCACATCTTCATTATTCAACATATTCAATATTTGATTTTGGATGGAGCCAAGAAAAATATGTGAGTTAACTCTCTTTACTCCAACAGATTTAACTTTCTGCTCCATAGTGACAAGTCGTTGTTTTGTTACTGTAATATAATCATCTAAACCCTCTTTTTCATAAGTAGAGAGATGCTTTTCATCTATAACATGCAAGAGAGAAACTTTTTTCGCCTCACCATTACTCATATGAACAAGAAATTGATCGAAGACTTTCATGGAAGGGGGAGTAAAATCTGTACAAAAAAGGACATGATTGAGAAATGATTCACCTTCTATATGGTTAATAGTGAACTCTCTTTCTTCATTAAGTGAAATACGAATAATGAGGAGGGGGTGCTTTGTACTAAGCATTACTTCACTTGCAACTCCTCCTAACAAAGCTCCTCCTACAAGAGAATGGCCCATAGAACCAACAATTACCAAGTTTATATCTCTCTCTTTTGCAATACGGTTAATTTGAGCCGAAACATTTCCAGGAGAGATAAGAACCTCTACTTTAAAACCAAATGATGTGAGAATATCGTGCTGTTTCTCGAGCATCTCATTTTCGATTGAGGCAATATAAGGAAAAACTTCACTCGCAATCTCTTGATAATCAGGACATTGAAGCAAAATTATTGAAGAAATATTGAGTGTGTGTAGAAGAGAAAGATGTTTTACTAGAAAAAGAGAAGCATCAGATAAGTCTGTTGCAACAATTGCTCTTTCATTCATCAGGTATTCCCCCTTTTACATAAAAAGAGATTCTCTAATTTCAGTATAGTTTATTTGATGATAATCGTCAAAAGACTTTTTGTTGAGTATACTACCTCGAATACGAAAATTTCCCTACTTATTAAGTTAACGCAATAAATGGAGGAAAACTCTCCCTCTTATTGTAAAGGGTAAGGGGCTATGCTATTCTTTACCTAATGTAATAAGGAGAGACATTCCCATGGCGCATAAGGTTTTCAGAGCTGTAAAATATGTGATACTGATACTGATAATTGCAGTCATTTCTTATTTCTTTTATCAATACACAAACACTCCGGCTCCTGTTGAAAAAGTAAACCCAACTCCAGTAGTAGTCTCTTCTATCCAAAGAGGAGATATTGACCTCTCTTTAACAACCTACTCTTATGTTGAAGCTCGCTTTATTATTCCAGTTGTCCCTTTAGTAAGTGGAGAAATTCTGAGCCATTCGGTCAAAGTAGGAGATTATGTTCATAAGGGAGATGTTATTACCCAGCTTGATGATGAACTCTATGCACAACAAGAGAGGAGTGCTAAGGGAGCATTTGAAGTTGCTGCCTCTTCCTATGAAAGGGCATCCTCTCTTCTTGCTTCGAAATCTATTTCTCAACAAGCGTATGATGAAGTAAAAGGGAAATATGAAGTTGCTAAAGGACAGCATGAGGCTTCACTTACCCAATTGGGATATACTACCATTACTAGTCCAATTTCTGGAACAGTCCTTATGAGTAATGTGAGTGTAGGGTCGATGGGAGAAAGTGGCTCTCCTGTTGCTGTCTTGAGTGATTTAACTGATAAAATTCTCAATATATCTCTTCCAAGTCGTTACTATACAACTATTACTTCGCGCAAAGATCAACTCATTGTGTACGTTGAGACAATTGATAAAAGTAAAGAAATAAGAAAGGTGAAAGCTGAAATTGAAACAATTTCTCCCCTGATACAACCAAAAGATGCCTCCTTTACTATCACTTGTAGCCTAAAAAAGAGCTATGAAGAAATGTTTACTGTTGGGATGTACGTAAAAACAATCGTAGTATACAAAGAGTATAAAGATGCTTTACTTCTCCCCCATTCAGCCCTCTCTAATGATTCTTCGCTCTTTATCTATGATGAAGAGACGAAACGGGTAAAAGAAGAGGCCTATTCCTTATTAGTAGAACATGATGAATACATCGTAGTTGATGAGTCATTAAAAGATTCTCTTGTTGTAATCGAAGGAACACATCTCCTACAAGATAATGATAGCGTCCTTGCCCTTCGTAAAGGTGAGTAATAAGAGATGAATATTGCCAAAGTATCAGTTCATCACCCAGTTCGTGTTGCTATGCTCCTTATCGTCCTCCTTGTTTTTGGCCTAGTGGCCCTCGTGGATATGAATACTGAGTTTATGAGCGATATCTCCCTTCCTACTATTGAAGTACTCACCTATTACCCTGGCTCTGGTGCAAAAGAAGTTGAACGTGATATTACAGATATTTTAGAAAAAGAGTTCATTACCCTACCAAACTTTTCTTCAATTAGTAGTAGTAGTACTAACTTTGTGAGTTGGATTACCATCACCTTTAAAGATGGAGTAGATCCGTATGACATGTTAGAAGAGGTTCGCTACCGTGTGAAGAATTTAAAAGAGCAACTTCCCACTAATTTAAGAAATGATCCAGTTGCTGTAGTGGGAGATGCTTCGATGCTTCCTGTCTTTACCTTCACTATTCAAGGGTCTAAAGATATAGATGAATTAACCCAATTTGTTGAAGAGACAATTGTTCCCAATATTACAAGAATTAAAGGTGTTGCTGAAGTTAATGTAACTGGAGGAACTAAGAAAGAGGTAAGGATAACTTTAAGGACAAAAGATCTTTATACCCAAAAGATATCGGCAATAGAGGTGATGCAGGCAATTCAAAATTCCAATGTGCTTCTCCCCCTACAAAGCACAACCTATCATGATAACCAAGCTGTTCTCCAGTTTGATGGAAGAGTTACTAGCATAGATTCCCTCAATGAAATAGTAGTAGGAGTAAATACTCTTGGCTCCTTAGTCACCTTAAAAGATGTAGGGGATGTTGCTATCGGTTTAAAAGATAATGAAGTGTATGTTGATGGAACAAAAGAGTCTGCCCTTTTAGTCAATGTAACCAAGCGCAAGGATGGAAACACTATTTCTATTGCAAAAGAAATCAGAACTTTATTACAAGGGCCCCTTTTCTCGTCCCCCTCACCCTATAGGCATGAAGTGATTAATGATGACTCATCTACCGTTTCTGCCTCCCTTTTTACGGTGATAAGGTCTGGTCTGTTTGGTATCATTATGGCCGTTTTTGTTATGTTGTTTTTCTTAAGCGATATTAGAGCAACCCTCACTATTGCCCTCTCTGTCCCGTTAAGTATCCTTTTCACCCTCATTGGTATGAGATTACTGAACATCAGTATAAACTTAATGAGTTTATCGGGGATGGTGATAGCATTAGGGATGGTCGTTGATGCCTCTATTGTAATGCTAGAGCATATCATCAAAGAGGTTGATGAGAATGTGGCAAATGGGGGGATGAGAGAACTCGATGTAATTATTATAGAAGGGGCAAAGGTAGTCACTTCTCCTATCTTTGCAAGTACTACAACTACTATTGCAGTCTTTGTCCCTTTATCTCTATTAACTGGAATTATTGGCTCCATTCTTAGAGACGTCTCTCTCACCCTCATCCTCTCGCTAAGCGCTTCATTCTTAGTTGCCGTTATTGTTGTCCCTTTTATCCTCCACATCGTATTGCAAAGGGAGAAGAGAATTCTTCACTTTTTATCTTTTTTCTCCCGCTTCATTTCTTCTTTATCAAGAGGGTATCAAAAAGGGCTCTCTTGGGCCCTCTCTCATCGTCTATTTATCCTCATTATTGCAATTAGTGCCCTTATTGCTTCAATTTTCGCTATTGGACTATTAGGAATTACCTTCATTCCAAGTACTGATACAGGGGAATTTTATATAGATATTACCTATAAAGAAGGAACTACAGTAGAAGAGACAAGACGAAAAAGTCTTCAAGCTCTTGAATTAGTCAAACAAGAGGTGAAAGAAAACACATCAATAACCCTCGTTTCAGGCTCAAGCTCTGGATATGGATTTAGTAGCCCTAACGAAGCAAATATGAGGGTGATACTGACTCCCGTATCAAACCGAAGTCGATCTGTTTTTACCATCATTAAGAGAGTACAAGAAATTCTAAGTCAACGTATGGTAGGTGCCCAAATCAGAGTGACCAACGGAGGATTCGATAAACTAGTTGGCTTTGTTTCCGATGGTGGAGGATACGCTATTACCTTAGAGGGAGAAGATATTGCCCTCCTTTATGACACGGCCGTCGAATTAGAGAATATATTGGCTAAGGATAAAAGTGTCTTAAGTACTTCGATCGATACAGCCTATGATTCTTCTACCCTCAGTCTCTTGATGAGTCAGCACCTCATGGCCTCTTTAGGTATTAGTAGTATGGAAAGTGGGATAACAAGTAAAATTCTTTTTAGTGAAACAGAAGTTGGGGAATTAAAAGATTCTCTCAATAATGTCTACCCTATCTACCTAGAATCAGATATTGGGCAAGAACCTTTCACATCTTCAACCCTTCTTAATGCTAAAATCATCACTAGTGATAAAAGAGAAGTTGCTTTTGCTTCAATAGGAGAGCTCCTCAGACAACAATCAGTCAATAGAATCAACCACAAAGAGAGAGTAAATACTATTACACTTAGTGCAACGTTAGTAAGTGAAGATACAAAAGAAGTGAATCAAACAATGAATGATTACCTAGCTACCCATCCACTTCCCACCGGGGTGAACACAAGTAGTGGGGGATTAATAGAATTAATAAGGGACTCAATACAACCTATGATAACTGCTCTACTTGTAGCCATATTCTTAGTCTATACAGTAATGGTATTGCAGTTTGAATTCTTTAAGCAGCCCCTTATTGTGATGGCATCAATCCCTTTCACCCTCATTGGAGTTATATTAGGTCTTCTCATCTTTAATTCATCAATTTCTCTCCTCTCCTTTATGGCAATTATTGCCCTATCTGGGATGGTTGTAAATAATGGAATTCTTCTCATTGAATCAATTAATATTAAGATGAAAGCCTCTAAAGCTCTCTCTGATAATGAGCAAGAGAAGAAGAGAATCATTAAAGCAATTAGTGAAGCGAGTGCATCTAGATTAAGGCCCATTTTAATGACAACTCTTACGACAATGTTAGGTGTTATTCCTATGGCTGTAGCGAAAGGAGAAGCTTCTAGTTTATATGCCCCCCTTGGTCAAGCTATTGTTGGAGGATTGGTGAGTTCAACACTACTCACCCTTTTCATTATCCCCATACTCTATGAGATGAATGAAATGAGCAATCTAAAAAAAAGAATGAGAGAAAGAGGTAAGAAAAATGAATAAGAAACTCTTTATAATGATAAGAATACTGAGCCTCTTGCAAAATGAACGGCCATTGTAAATCGACTTGCCTGGTC
>SABI01000045.1 GCA_009929055.1 Spirochaetia bacterium
ACCCAATCACTATTAAAGAAGTTGCACAAGATGCAGGTGTTTCTATTGCTACTGTATCAAGAGTATTAAATAATCATGATTCAGTTACGAGTGAGACAAGAAATAATGTATTGAAAGTGATGAAACAGCTTGGATATAATAGAAACGAAGTCGCTCGTTCTCTCAAAATGAGATTCACTAACACTATAGGTATAGTAGCTCCAAAGCTAAGTAATCCCTACTTTATGGACGTAGTTGAGGTTTTAGATCAGCTCCTTACTCCCCTTGGCTACACAATGATTATTAGTTGCTCAAACGATAATATAGCTGAAGAACAAAAACGAATCCAGGTTCTCCTTGATAGAAATGTAGATGCTCTTGTAGTAATTCCAGCAAGTTTACAAGGTCACCACCTTACTACCCGAACCGTTTCTCGAGTCCCTATGGTAATGGTAGACCGCTATATTGAAGGGGTCAAAGCAGATGCCGTTCTCGTAGATAACCGCTATGGGGTAAAAACGATGGTGCACTCCCTTTACAACGAAGGGTTTACCCGTATTGGCTATATTGGAGGAGATAATGATATTCTTACTGCAAATGAGCGCTATGCAGGATACCTTCAAAGTATGAATGAATTAGGTCTTAGTGTAGAAAATGATTTTATCTACATAAAAGGGACTATGACAATTAAAGATGGCCGAAAGGCAATGGAGCAGTTTTTATCACACGAGAATCCTCCAAAAGCCTATCTTATAGCCAACGATTTACTTCACCTTGGAGTTACTTCTCACTTAATAGAACAGCTTCCTATTGATGAAAGGGAAAAAATTGTCCTCGCAAGTTTCGACTATCTAAGTTATTCACCTCTTCTTGCTTTTTGCCACTATGCAATGAGGCAACCTCAAGAAATTATAGGCTCTGAAGTCGTGCGACTTTTAATAAGAAGGTTGCAAGGTGACTATAAAGGCCCTTATGAAAAAGTTGTTATTACTCCAGAACTAAAAATTCTAAAAAAGAATAGTAAGATATCTTAGCCTCTTTTTCTATCAAAGAAAATATTTTTTCCTTTAATTGAAAGAATGATAGCATCAATTATTCTCACATCTTGCCCCAGTAATCCTAAATTACGAGCAGCCATTGCAACACTAAACATCACCCTGTTATCAACCCTCATATCTGCTGCAATTGATACAGCAGAGCCAACTGCAATTCCCATATCACCAGTATTAAAAGCACAAGGGGTGTAAGGATGTTCTTCTTTTTCATCACAATTAGCAAAACCACACAAGCCACAATGATTTAGCCTCATAACGTGAATTGAGGTTCCAATCAGGATAAGACCATCTGCTGCTTCGAGATTTAAAGCATCTCTAAGAAAGAAAGAGTCAGCATCTTCTGCTTCAACCATTCTTCTCATCTCAATGACTAATTCATCTCTCCCCTGTTTTTCTACAAAAGCTATCCTAAGATGATCTACCCCCTTTGCTTTAGGGGCAGTTCTTGCTGCGCTCATCATAATTTTAGCTACTTGGCTAATAGCATCTTCTCTTGTTTCTTCTTCAAATATAATATTCTTATTCATATTCCTCTATGTTAGCAAAGAAGCTATCACAATGCCACTATGAAAAAAGGTTCTTATTCGAAGAGAGGGCTTTCCCATTCATTCTTCAAATGAAGTTTTCGAATATATAAAAGTCTATATAACTCTAAAAAAGTGTGTATAATAAATTTTATGAGGAGTTTTAAATGAAAAATCGTTTCTTGAAAGGCTTTATAATATTTATTTCTATCATTCTTGTTATGTTTATCTTCATTTTTATTGCAATACAAGTTGGAGAGACTCAATTGGCGAACATGATAAATACTACTGATAATACAAGAATTTCCTCTGTAGATATTAAGCTATTAAGGGCAAAAGTAATTATTAAAGATCTTCAGATACATCAACCTCCCTTGAGCGTGGAGGCAGAAGAACTCTCTTTAACAGCATCGTTAAGTGAATTAGTAGACCTTGCCTTCAACAAAGGAAAAGAGCTCTCTCAATTACGAGTATATGCCTCTGGTGTAAGGATGAAGAGTGATACAATTGAATTTGATGTTTCACACCTTGTAGTAAGTGCTAAAGGGAGAGTCTCTCTCCTTGATATTAATAATGCTCACCTTTTTTCAAGTGAAATAACAATAGATGATTTTAGGTATGAACAAAAAGAGAGTGATGTTACCTTCATTGGGGCAGCTGGAGACATCTATTTTGTAGGCGATATTGATGGTAATACGAATATAGAGAACCTCTCATCAGTTATAGAAGTTCTCGATATCTTAAAAGTAGATATTCAAAAACCGCAGATTATATTTCCATCAACGAGCATGAGCAGTATTCCATTGTTAAACGCAGATTCATCATGGTTGAAAAATAGTGACAATTTTAAAGGAGAGGTAATATCAGTTGAAGCCTATTCGAATAAAGAGATATTAAAAGCAGAGGATATTTTGATAGATTTTCCCCTTATTACCATAGATGGAGAGCTTACCCTCTCTACAACAGGATTAATTCATATCGATTCTCGTGTTACTCATCTAGAAGAGACTATCTCAACTGAGCTCAATCCATTCCTTGCCTTTTTTGGTTTTCAAATCCCTAAAGGGGCTTTCACTTTTTTCATTCATTATGATCCTAGTGAACAAGCCCCTCCTGTTATAGAGATGAAACCAATAGCTGTAACATAACTACTATTTTAACTCTTCATCAAAACAGATAGCTACTTTCCCACAGTCTCCACTGGCCATTAAAGCATAGGCTTTATCGGCATCAGATAGGCTAAAACGGTGAGTTACTAAATCTTCTGGGTGAATATTCCATCGTACTAATCTTTCAACAAGATCTTCCATTCTCCAGATGCTTGTTACCCAAGATCCATATATAGTTTTTTGATCATGAATGATATCTGGACTTGGATTAAAGGAGACAGTCCCCCCTTCTCCAACAAAGGCTATCTTTCCCCACTGTCTTGTTGCCCTAATAGCGATAGCTCTTCCATCTGCATGAGCACTACAATCGAATGCTTTTTCAACACCAGAGCCGTGTGTGAGATCCTTTATCTTTTGTACCATATCCTCTGAAGGGACAAAGGCATGGTCTACTAATCCTAATTTCTTAGCAAGGGCAATACGGTCTGGATTGACTTCAACCCCTATAAGGGTATTCGCCCCTAATGCCTTAGAGAGCATTAAAGCAGCGAGTCCTACAGGTCCTAGCCCTACAACAAGGACAGCATCATTGCCACTAACTCCCACTTTTTCAATTGCTTCATAGACGGTACCAAAACCACAAGCTACTTGGGCTCCATCTGTATAGGTTAATTCATCAGGAAGATAGACAAGGTCTTTTTCATCAGCAAGGATATAAGGAGCCATTCCTCCATCACGTTGCCAGCCATAAGCAGCTCTGTGCTCACTTGAACAACTTATCATATAGCCCATACGGCAATCATGGCACACTCCACAGCCACTGATATGATAAATGATAACTCTGTCCCCTTCTTTAAATCGCTTACATCCTGGACCCGTCTGGACAACTTGCCCACTAGGTTCGTGACCTGCAATAACTCCTTGATACCCTTCCGGACCTTTTCCTAAATGTTCACGATAAATAGCTCTAATATCAGAGCCACAAATTGTTGAACTCTTTGTTTTTACGACTACCTGCCCATGACCAGGAGTAGGTACATCAAACTCTTTAAATGCAACAGTACTGTTTCCAGGGAGCGTTGCCCCTTTCATCTTTTTATCCATAATTAGACCTCCATTATTATCTATTAAGTGGTGATTACACCTTGTTCATCCCATAAATCGTGCCAGTCTTTTGCCCCTTCCCATAAAAAGACATGTCCTTTTATAAGTCGGCAATTCTTATCTATAGCATCTATTGCCTCTTTCTCTGATTGAGAAAGAGGATCTGTATTAACTGCCTCTAAGTTAGAGAGAATATTTCTTTCATTTGTTGATAAAGGAATAGGGATATGATTATTGCTTACCGCCCATTTAAGACAAATAGAGGCTGGGTGAACATTATGTTTTTTTGCTATCTCTATGATTACAGGATCTTCCATATCAACACTATCACCCTCTGTTCTATCTCTTAATGGCCGATGAGGAGAGCCAAGAGGGGAGTATCCTATTGAGACGATATCATTATCGTCACAGAATTTTTTTAACTCTTTTTGTTGGAAATGAGGATGCAATTCCATCTCATGAACACTCACTGGAACAACAGCATCGTTAAGGAGAAGGGTAAGCTTCGGTATTGTCATGTTTGAAGTCCCTATGTGGTGGGTAAGTCCTTCGTTAACAAATTCTTCAAGAACTCTCCACGTTTTCATAAAATTATCATGATTATAGGGCTTAGAGTTTGGAGACCGCGCATCAATAGAACACTTTGGTGGGTGGTAGTTAGGGAATGGCCAATGAACTAGATAGAGGTCAAGATAATCAAGTCTCAAATTTTTTAATGTTTTATGAAAAGACTCACGAGCTGCTTTTGGTTCATGAGCATCATTCCAGAGCTTTGAAGTAATCCACAGGTCCTCTCTCTTTACGATGTTTGATGAAAATAATTCTTCAAATACTTCCCCAATTACATCTTCGTTGCCGTATACACTCGCACAATCAATATGGCGATATCCATGTTCAACTGCAAAACGGACACTTTGTGCTATCTGTTTTGGTTCAACGTGGTCTGATCCAAAAGTTCCTAATCCAATAGTTGGCACTTTCTTACCGGTACTCTTTATCGTTAAAAAATGATGTGTACTCATTACTAACTCCTCTTTTATGTGTTCTATTAAATCGTATCATTAATTATGGAGAATTCAATACGTAAAATACGATAATAGTATATTGTTTTACGAAATGTTGTGTTATCTTTTAATAATGATTACAGTTGGTATTTCACTCCATTTTCAAGATACATATGATAAAGAAGTTACTTTAGGGATTATTGAGTTTGCTAAAGGACAACCACAATGGCGGCTTAGTGGCCCCATTGGGGGATTAAGTGATTCAGGTATGAGAAAAGAAGAACAACTTGATGCCCTTATTACTCGAATTGAACACATAAATGATCTAAAACACTATAAAAATCTTCACATCCCAATTATCGACATCGCAGGAGCATTTCATGAAAGTGGAATTTATAGTGTTCAAAACGATGATGAATCGACTGGAAAGAAAGCTGGAGACTTTATTCGAGACATGGGAGTCTATTCGGTAGCTTATTGTGGAGTAAAGGATGCTTCATGGTCATCACAGAGGCTTAATGGATTTTCTAAAAGTATAGGTAAACCGTTTCAAGAGATTCCTTCCTTTACTCATACTCTTGGGTTTTATAAAAATCAAAAACTAAGTAAAGCCCTTTATAAATTTCTTCAAGGACTTGCTATTCCTACAGCAATATTTTGTTGTAATGATATTGTTGCTCTAAAAGTAACGAGACATATATTAGACCTTGGCTATCAAATTCCCTCCCAACTCAGTGTAGTAAGTGTAGATAATGATCCTCTTCTTTGTACCCTTGCTACTCCCACTCTAACGAGTGTTGCCCTGAATTGTTTCTCAATTGGCTATAAAGCAGCTTCGACTGTACTAAAATTATTAGAAGATAAAAAGGATGAAGTAGAGACAATTGCCCTCATAAGCCCACTAGAAGTAGTAGAAAGAGAGAGTACTCAAATATTCTTAACCCATGATGAAGTTGTTGATAAAGGGCTTATTTTTATTAAAGAACATGTAAATGAAGGAATTAATGTAGAAGATGTAATTAAAGTGAGTGCTACTAGTCGAAGAAATCTAGAAATTAAATGGAAAAAAGCAAGGGGGAAAACTATTCTAAGTGACATCATAGAGCAACGGATGAAAGTAGCAAAAAGGCTTCTAAGAGAGACTAATGCAACTATTGAAAGTATTGCTCTCGAATGTGGGTTTAATACGAGCCAGCGCTTTTATGCTATCTTTAAAAGAGAGGTGGGCTTTTCCCCAAAAAAGTGGAGAGAAATGAGCAAAAAAGCATATCGTTAGAAGATATCCTGAAAAATCTTTGATAGACATTTTGTTTTTCAGTAGGTATAGTGAGGACAGGTATTTTCGATTAGTTAAGGAGCTCTATATTATGGAACATTCTCTCTCATACGTTTTAGTAACACCCTATACAATTGCAAAAAGTAGAACTGGTGGTGTATTAGCACGTTTATTATCACGCTCTGATGTTGAACTTGTTGGTTCTCAGATGATTGCACCAGATCAACAATTTGTTGATGATTATGCAGGGTTAATCCGTTCCCTCGATGATGGAGATACAGGAGTTACTAATGAGTTACTTGCATCCTATGTAGAAAAGAACTTAGCCCCCTCTGCTGGAAGACGGCATAGATCTCTCTTATTAATCTTTAGGGGGGTGAAGGCTTGTGAGAAATTAAGTATTCTATGTGGTCCATTACACCCAGAGAGACGTAATATTGAACTCCTTACTGGAGAGAATATTCGAGATACCTATGCCGATCTTATTATCTCTAGTGAAGATAAAGATGATATTACCTATTTCGAACCAGCAGTTCTCACTCCTAGGCTCCAAACAACGGCAGATGCCCATTTAGCTTTATTTGCAAAATGGCTTGTCGATGAAGAAAATATTGTAGAGAATATGGTCTATCCGAACCCAGAATTAGTGGAGAGATCTCTTGTAATTATTAAACCAGATAACTGGAAATATGCTTCAAGTAAACCTGGAACGATTATTGACATGTTCAGCAGAACAGGGCTTCGCATTGTGGGAGTAAAGGTTCATAGAATGAGTGTTGCTGAGGCTCTCGATTTCTATGGTTCAGTTAAAACAACCCTTAAAGAAAAATTAGCTCCAATATTTGCTCGAAAGGCAAAAGAACATCTAGAGAACCACTTTCAGATGAAACTTTCTGATGGGGTAGAACAAGCTTTAAGTGAATCTGTTGGGATAGAATATGCGGTAGATCAATTTGAACAAATTGTAGAATTTATGAGTGGAACTCGTCCTTCAGTATGCCCACTTGAAGAACTTAATCATCCAGGGAGCGTGAAGTGTATGATTCTTATCTATGAAGGAGAGAATGCAATACAGAAAATTCGAGATGTCCTTGGGCCAACAGACCCATTAAAGGCGCCAGGTGGTACCATTAGACGTGAATTTGGAAGTAACGTAATGGTCAATACTGCCCATGCATCTGATTCTTCTGAAAGTGCTAAAAGGGAGATGGGTGTAGTAAGAATTCATGACAATAGCTGCGCTGAAATAATGAAGTCTTATCTATTAATGGTTTCTTAAATACAACAAAGAGAGAGGCAATGCAATGATTACAAAAGAATTTCATGGAACTACCAAACGAGGTGAAAAAGCATATTTGTACACACTCACTGCAGGTTCTTACCTCGCAACAATTAGTACCTATGGTGGAACTCTTACTGCATTGTCTGCCCCCGATAAAAATGGCAAAGTAGAAAATGTTGTTCTCTCTTACGGCTCTTTGAGGGAGTATGAAGAATCAACAACCTATTTTGGGGCAATCATTGGAAGAGTAGCTAATAGAATAGGAAATGCCCACTTTATCCTAGATGGAGTAGAATATTCTTTAGATAAGAATAATGGAACATACCACACCCTCCATGGTGGGTTTGATGGGTTCGATAATCGAGTTTTTGAGGCTGAGATTATTGATGAGGCAATAGAGCCTTCTCTTCGACTCTCCTTACAGAGTAGAGAAGGGGATATGGGTTTCCCTGGAACTATGGATGTAAAGGTAACCTATACCCTCTCCCCTAAGGGCTCCTTAACTATTACCTACAAAGCTGATGTTGATAATAAAACTCCAATAAACCTTACTAATCATGCATACTTTAATCTAAGGGGGAAAAAAGATATCCTTGATCACCTCCTTACCCTTAACTGTGACAGATACCTTCCAGTAAATGACCAGCTCATTCCTACTGGGGTTGTTGCACCAGTAGAACATACTCCATTTGATTTCACCCAAGAGAAACCAATTATTAAGGATATTGCACTAAGTGGTGGATATGATCATTGCATGGTTGCAAAAGAGGGAAGTAATCTAACTACCCCTATTGCAATAGTGGTTGAACCAAAAAGTGGCAGGGTGATGAAAGTCTACACTACATTAGAGGCTGTTCAATTCTATAGTGGGAATTTCCTAAATGGGACAGATAAAAACCCAGAAGGTGAGGGATATGAAAAGCATAGTGGCTTTTGTTTAGAGACGCAACATTATCCCGATGCAGTTAATCATCCCCATTTCCCCTCAATTATATATGATAAAGAGAGAGCGTTTGAACATACAACTATCTACTCATTGTCTGTTATCGATTGAAATATTTTAATAAAAATTAGCTCCTCTTTGTAACAAATTCTTTAAATAGTGGTTTGTATGATAGAAACAAAGGGAAAGCAAGATGAAAAAAATATTATCAATTAGCCACAATTTATTACTCCATGTTAGATTCTACTCATTTAAGATTGGTAATTATTCAGTTTCAACACTTCCTATTATAGCTGCCCTTTTAATTATTCAATCAAAATTTGCTGATAAAATAATCCAATAAAAATTAGAATTTCAAATAGGAGAGAGATGTGTAACAGCATCTCTTTTTCATGTTATGGGATAAAATTTTTCTCTCTATTCTCCATTTATTTATTATCTCTTTACCCAATATTTATCTTTATTGTTTACAGTAATCGAGTGCATTCAGTATATAAGGGGGGGGTATGAAAAGACGAGTTTCTACTCGCACAATGCGCACCATTGTGCAGATTATTTTTTTCATTATCGTATTACTTGTTGTGTTAGGTCATACTTTAGAAGAATTTGGTGTTACATTGCCAATTCTAAGAGGGGCTTCACTCCATGCAATTTGTCCATTTGGTGGAGTTGTTTCACTTTACCAATACATTACAAGTGGAACATTTGTTCAGAAAATTCATGATTCATCATTTTATTTGATGATTCTTGTCTTTATTACAGCAATTATAGCAGGACCAATATTTTGTGGCTGGGTATGTCCATTTGGTACTTTTCAAGAATGGATGGCTAAAATTGGACGAAAAATATTTAAAAAACGCTATAATAATATGATTAATAAAAAAGTCGATTCTTTACTAAGATATCTTCGTTATGGAGTATTAATCTGGGTAGTTATAGTTACTGCAACAAGTGCCAAACTTATATTCTCCTCTTATGATCCCTATTATGCGTTGTTTAATTTCTGGACTGGAGAGGTTGCCATAACAGCTTTCATCTCCCTCTTTGCTGTGATGGTTCTTTCCTTATTCATAGAGCGACCGTTTTGTAAATATGCGTGTCCATACGGGGCGGTACTCGGGCTAAGTAATCTATTTAGAATTTTCAGTATTCGTCGTAACGAGAAGAGCTGTATTAGCTGCTTAAAGTGCGATAAAGCATGTCCTATGAACATAGAGGTGTCGAATAAAAAGATTATACGAGATCATCAATGTATTTCATGTCTGATTTGTACAAGTGATGTAGTGTGTCCAATAGAATCTACTGTAGAACTTAACACAACTACACCAAAGGGGACTTCTCTATGAAAATTTCAGCAAAATATGTAGCATTGTTACTGATTGTTATTATCTTAGGTGGAGTTCTTGTCTTGATGCTTAGTGGACTTTGGATTACTGAAGGGAAAAAAGTACCAACAAAAATTACAACAGGGGCATATTCAGGGATGGCGAACCCAGGTGATATAAGGGGCTCATACACCTTGTTAGACATAGAGACTAATTTCTCCATTCCTAGTGAGACAATTGCTTCTGCTTTTCAACTCGACACCTCAATAAAAGATGCTCAAGCCTATAAGGCAAAAGATATTGAAGAGATGTATTTTAATTCTGGACTAACCGAAGGAGACATCGGCACAGATAGCGTGAAATATTTTGTTTCACTTTACCTAGGTATCCCCTATGCTCCTGAAGAGGATACGATTCTTCCCTCTACTGCTGTTAATCTTCTTAATTCGTTAGAGAAAATTACTCAACATGAATATGCAGCTCTAAGTGAAAAGAGCTATACCGTTAATAATTCTTCAATGGGTACAGATCAAAATAAAGCAATACAACAGAGTTCTCTTACAGCTTCTACATACACCATAAAAGGAAATACAACCTTTTTTGATCTTATAGAATGGGGATTAACTCAAGAAGAGATAGAAGAGGTACTTACCTTTCCTCTTCTCGTAAAGAGTTCAACAATCAAAGATGTAGCAGAAAAAGAAGGGATAGAATTCTCTATTTTGAAGAATGCATTTCAGAATATCCTTAATAA
Organism: Spirochaetia bacterium; assembly: GCA_009929055.1. Lineage (GTDB taxonomy): Bacteria > Spirochaetota > Spirochaetia > Sphaerochaetales > Sphaerochaetaceae > SABI01. Next base: position 10,356 of record SABI01000045.1, read on the forward strand.
TCTCTGATAAATATTGACCTCATTAATAAAAGGAGTCGATTTATTGACCTTTCACCCTCTTCATACTAGACTGTGGGTGCACATTTTATTCAATAATCACGAAGTAAAGAATTATAAAAATTAAACATACGGGAGAAAGCAATGAATAACAGAGACTTAGCAAATGCAGTAAGAATTTTAAGCATGGATGCAGTCCAAAAAGCTGCAAGTGGACACCCTGGGGCACCAATGGGAATGGCTGATATCGCAGAAGTGGTATTTAGACGAATTATGAAACATAACCCAACAAATCCTTCTTGGGCTAATAGAGATCGTTTTGTCCTCTCTAATGGACACGGGTCAATGTTATTATATTCACTCCTTCATCTAACTGGATATGATCTTCCATTAGAAGAGCTAAAACAATTTAGACAACTTCACTCCAAAACTGCTGGACATCCTGAATATAAAGTAACCCCTGGAGTAGAAACTACTACTGGACCTCTTGGACAAGGCCTTGCAAATGCAATTGGTATGGCTCTTGCTGAAAAGATGTTAAGTGCTCAGTTTAATAAACCAGGCCATGATATCATTGATCACCACACATACACCTTCTTAGGCGATGGATGTATGATGGAAGGAATCAGTCATGAAGTAGCCTCCCTTGCAGGTACATGGGGTTTAGGCAAACTCATTGCTATCTATGATGATAATGGAATTAGTATTGATGGAGAAGTGAAAGGGTGGTTCAACGATGATACTCCTAGTCGCTTTGAAGCCTATAATTGGAATGTTATTCGAGATGTTGATGGACACGATAGTGTTGCAATAGAAAAGGCAATTAGCGAAGCTAAGAAAGTAAGTGATAAACCAACCCTTATCTGTTGTAAAACTACCATAGGATTCGGTTCTCCTAATAAAGGGGGAAAAGAAGATTGTCATGGTGCTCCATTAGGAGAGAAAGAGATTGTCCTTACTCGAGAGGCATTAGGGTGGAAATATGAAGAACCATTCTTTGTACCTCAAGAGATGTACTCTGCATGGGATTGCAAAAGTAAAGGCAAACAATTAGAGCAAGATTGGAACACTCAATTTACTGCTTATTCTGCCTCTTATCCTAAAGAAGCTTCTGAGTTAAAACGAAGATTACATGGAGAGAGAAGTGAAGGATGGGAAGCTCAAATAGATGCTTTAGCAGCTACATGGCAAAAAGAGGGACTTAAAGTTGCTTCACGTAAAGCTTCTCAAATGGTTTTAGATGTCTTAGCCCCAATGGTAAGTGAATTTATTGGAGGGTCTGCTGACTTAGCTCCATCTAACCTTACATTTAACAAATCTTCAAAAGCTATTACAAGTAGTGATTATTCAGGTAACTATCTTCACTATGGTGTAAGAGAATTTGGAATGGCAGCTATTATGAACGGGTTAGCTCTTCATGGTGGATTCCTTCCCTATGGTGGAACATTCCTTATCTTCATGGAATATGCGAAAAATGCAATAAGAATGGCCTCTCTTATGGGCCTTCAAGTTGTCTATGTCTTTACCCACGACTCAATAGGACTCGGAGAAGACGGACCAACACACCAACCTGTAGAACAAATTACTATGTTAAGAATAACTCCTAATATGACATCCTGGAGACCTTGTGATGCGGTAGAAACTGCTGTAGCTTGGAAAGAAGCAGTAAAACATACAAGTGGTCCTACAGCTCTTCTATTAAGTAGACAAAACCTAGACCCACAAACACGTAGCACAACTCAACTAAAGGATATTGAAAAAGGTGGTTACATCCTTCTCGATAGTAAAGAAACCCCAGAAGTTATCCTCATTGCAACAGGGAGTGAAGTCACATTAGCAGTAAGTGCCGCGGCAACACTTTCATCAGAAGGAAAAAGTGTGAGAGTTGTCTCCCTTCCTTCTCCTGAAGTCTTTGAAAGACAGCCAGATGCATACAAAGAGAGTGTCCTACCTTCTTCAATCAGAAAAAGAGTTGCAGTAGAAGCAGCCCATGTTGATTATTGGAATAAGTATGTTGGTCTTGATGGAAAAGTAGTAGGGATGAATAGTTTTGGAGAATCTGCTCCAGCTAATGAACTCTACAAGCTGTTTAATATTACAAGTGATGCTGTTGTTAAGGCAGCTACATCTCTCCTAAAATAAGTTATTTCTATAGCTACAACTTGAAGGGACAATTGTTATATTGTCCCTTCACTCATATTATCGAGTAACTACAAAATCTAGCAAAGCCCAACATAGTCCACCAGAAAACTTCTCATCTGTTCCAGTAGCAACTACTAATATGTAGTGGTCAATATCACTATCAGTAGTTGTGTAGGTGAGATCAGTTTGTCCAACAATAACTTCACTATCTTCAAAATCATTAGGGTTTACCCTAAACCATTCATAAGTCAGACCATCTTCTATATCACCATCATCGCTATCAACTAAAGTAAAGTCAGCAACAATACCAAACCCTACATAAGGTGACATAGTCCCAGTATTAAACATTGAATAATCTAAAGACCAATTCACATCAGCATCAACTGCACATTGAGTTGCATAGATAATGTTTGAGTATTGACCATCATATGTGCCACCATTGATCTTAAGTCTAAAATACCCATCTAGATGAGGGGTAGGGATAGGCACACTATATCCACTTGCTAATGGGTTCTCAGTAGTGTATTCCTTGTCTAGATAATTCGTCATAGTTACAAAGTTATATGGAGAGTTTGAATCACTAAATTGAAGGGTATAACTGGTTGCGACAAAGTCTTGTGGCATAGTGAAACTCATATACACCTCTCTT
>SABI01000046.1 GCA_009929055.1 Spirochaetia bacterium
ATATACTTCTCCTCATCTTTCCCGTACGACTTTAATCATTAGAGGCTCTAGGGAAGACCTTGTTAGTAAAGCAACATTCTCATCGTATCATAAAAATATTTTTCATCCCAGAGTAGGGTCAAACAAATTTTTGCATAATACATCATATTCTCACTCTTTGCTCATAATTTGCTCACATCTTTCTCCTAAAGTGATGACATCAATTTTATTCGGAGGAATATATGAAAAAGTATTTTATCGCCTTACTTCTTGCTTCTCTCATGGTCTTTCCACTAACCGCTGGTGGCTCTAAAGAGGAGATAACAACCGACGACGCTTTTGGTTGGGTTGAGAAAGAGATGGTTAATGGGTTACCTGGTGTGAATCCACTTAAAGTGACTGGAAATATTGTAAGTGCAGGGTCTTCTACAGTCTTTCCTTTAAGTGAGAGAATGGCTGAGAGATTCATTTCAGAAGGATACAATGGAACAATCACTGTTGATAGTATCGGTAGTGGTGCTGGTTTTGAACGATTTACAGTAGCTGGTGAAAGTGATATTTCAAACGCTTCTAGACCAATCAAACAAAAAGAAATTGACCAAGCTAAAAGTATTGGAAGAAATCCAATTGAGTTTAAAGTTGGCACTGATGCAATTGCTGTAACAGTAAGTAAGAAAAATACCTTTGTTAAAGATGTAACTAAAAAAGAATTAGCCAGAATCTTTGGTTCCGCTATTTATTGGAGTGACGTAAGGTCTAACTGGCCAAAAGTAGAGATTCAACGATTTATTCCTGGAACTGATAGCGGAACATTCGATTACTTTGTTGAAGAAATCTTCAAAACAGATCCTACTCCTATGTTAAGTGCTAAAAACGTTCAACTGAGTGAAGATGACAACATGTTAGTAACCGGAATCAAAGGTAGTGAATATGCTGTTGGTTTCTTTGGATATGCATACTATGTAGAAAACAAAGACACTCTAAATGTTCTCAATATCGAGGGTGTTGAAGCTAGTACAGCTACAGTTAATGATGGAATTTATCCATTAGCAAGACCACTGTTCCTCTACTCTGATGCCACAATTATGAGAGAGAAACCACAGGTAGCTGCATTCATTGACTTCTATCTCGCCTATGTAAATGAGGAAGTCACTTCAGTTGGATATTTCCCAGCAAGTGAAGAATCTCTTGCATTCTCTCGTGCCTCTTGGCTTGAAGCAATGAAAGGTACCTATTAATCAGAATTATTAAAAACTATTACAATCTTTCGGCTACTAATCTATGTAGTCGGAGGATGTGTATAAAAGGAATTTAAAAAAGTTTATGGAAATGAATGAAAAACATCCATTTAGAAAGAAACTCAGAATAAGTGAGACGATAATTGAATCGTTTTTGTTTTTATTTGCTTTACTTTCTGTACTCATTACTGTGGGTATTGTTGTCGTTCTTTTAAAAGAATCGATGCTGTTTTTTTCAAGTGATGGAGTAACACTTCCAAAGTTTTTATTTGGAAAAAAATGGCAACCAATGATTGGAGAGTTTGGTGTACTGCCCCTATTAAATGCGACACTTACAACGAGTATTATTGCAATGGGGGTAGCGCTTCCACTTGGACTTAGTGTTGCTATTTATTTAAGTGAATACGCGACAACCAAAACAAAAAGCGTGGTAAAACCCATCTTAGAAATTCTAGCTGGAATTCCAACAATTGTGTATGGATATTTTGCCCTTACCTTTATGACCCCTCTACTTAGAAGTATATTTGGTGAAGAAGTCGTTCAAATGTATAATACTCTAAGTGCAGGAATAGTGATTGGAATATTAATTCTTCCTCTTGTTGCCACAATGGCAGAGGATGCAATCGCAGCCGTACCTAAAGAACTTCGACTAGCCTCGTATGCACTCGGATCCACAGTAGCAGAGACCACATTTCACATAGTCCTTCCCGCTGCTTTAAGTGGATTATCTGCAACCTTTCTTCTTGCTCTTTCTAGAGCAATTGGAGAGACGATGATTGTAGCCCTGGCAGCAGGAGCTGGAAGTAAACTCACATTTAATCCATTTGAGGGAGCTGAAACTATTACAGGGTATATTGTGCGAATTTCAGGAGGAGACGTTAGTTATAATTCGGTTGATTATACGAGCATCTTTGCCCTAGGCCTTCTCCTTTTTATTATTACTTTCACACTGAATCTGATCAGTCGAAGCATCAGTGCAAAACATCATCAGGAGTACGAATAAATGGAAAGTAAACAGCCTTACGCAACTGGACAAGAAGCGATTGATAAAGCTCATAAAAGAAAACGAAAAGGATTTTTCCTTCAAGGAGCTTTTTTCTTAAGTACTGTCATCGCCGTTCTTTTTCTCTCAATCCTTCTCCTATCAATCATAAACGATGTAATTGGATATACGGTATTAATTGATGGAAAGCCACTTTCTACTCTAGTAGAAGGTACGAATCAGGTGAAGGACTTAACTCGTGAACAACTGCTATCTTTGTCAAACGAACATATTTCAATGGGAATTTTAAGAAAATTAGATTACGATAATCCACTTGAGAACAGAACGGATAGAGATCTTGTCGCTCTTGTAGAGGAATATGTAATTCAGCCCGAGGTTTTAAAAACGTGGGGATTATGGGAGTCTTTAGCAAAGAAAAGCGAGATAGAAGCTTTTATATTTTCCCATGAAGGGAGTTACTTGATATTCCGTAATTGGATTACACCGACATTCTTTTTTGCTAGCCAATCTTCTAATCCTTTGATAGCTGGAATACGAACAGCTTTCCTAGGATCAATGTGGATTTTATTAGTGACTTTCGTCTTTGCCTTCCCATTTGGAATAGGAGCAGCCATATATTTACAAGAATATGCTCCCAAGAATCGATTAACATCCATCATGCAACTGAATATTTTTAACTTATCTGCAGTTCCTTCTATTATATATGGACTTTTAGGACTCGCCTTCTTTGTGAGAGTGTTAGAACCTTTTACAAGTGGAGCATTCTTTAGCAATGTATCAGAGACGGTTGCAAATGGAAGAACGATACTTTCAGGAGGTCTTACCTTGGGATTGTTGGTACTTCCAATTATTATTATCAATACACAAGAGGCTATAAAAGCTGTTCCTGAATCACTTAGATTGAGTAGTTATGGGGTTGGAGCCACAAAGTGGCAAACAATCTGGCACCATGTATTGCCGGCAAGTTTTAGCCGCATCTTAACAGGAACGATATTAGCACTTTCAAGAGCATTAGGTGAAACAGCTCCTTTGGTTGTAATTGGAGCTTCTACCTTTATTAGTGTAGATCCAAGTGGAGTTTTTAGTAAATTCACTACTTTACCAATTCAGATTTATCAATGGTCTGCCCGTCCCCAAGGTGCCTATAGAAATATTGCCGCGGCGGCAATTATCACATTATTGGTTCTATTGTTGGTTATTAACAGTAGCGCAATAATCGCAAGAGAGAGAATATCACGTAAAAAGAGGCTTGAAGCATGAGTGTAACACTACAGTTGAACAAGAAATCACCAAGAAGTGTAGAGGAAATGATTGGTGAAGAGAATAATATTATTTCAATAAACGATGTAACTATATCTTATGGTGAATTTGAAGCAGTAAAGAATGTTTCAATTAATATTCCTGAACACAAAGTTACTGCCTTCATAGGGCCCTCCGGATGTGGTAAGTCAACTGTTCTTCGATCAATCAATCGAATGAACGATACGATTCCAGGAGCAACAATTAAAGGATCTGTCACTTTTGATGGTCACAATATTTATGATGAACAGGTTGATCCAGTTCTTATTCGTCGAGAGATTGGAATGGTCTTCCAGAAACCCAATCCATTTCCAAAGAGTATTTATGATAATATTGCCTGGGGAGCAAAAATAAACGGATTTAAAGGGGATTATGATGAACTTGTTGAGAAATCTCTTATTCAAGCTGCTCTCTGGTCGGAAGTGAAAGATAAGCTAAAACAAAATGCTCTACGATTAAGCGGAGGACAGCAACAGAGACTTTGTATTGCTAGAACTCTTGCTGTTATGCCAAAGGTTATCTTAATGGATGAGCCCGCATCAGCTTTAGACCCAATAGCAACAGGAAAAATTGAAGAACTTATTTTACAATTAAAAGAGGATTATACAATTATTATTGTAACTCATAATATGGGGCAAGCTTCTAGAGTTTCCGACTATACGGCTTTTTTTATGGTTAATGAAAAGCGTAGTGGATACCTACAAGAGTTTAATATTACGGAACAACTGTTCTTGAATCCTATTCATAAGAAGACGGAAGAGTATATCTCTGGCAAATTCGGTTGATATTATCGAAAAAAATATAAGGATGTTAATATGAAAGAAAATAATTCACTTGATGAGAAAATGAAATTTTTTCAAGAAATGATATTACAGATGGTTACACGGGTTGAAGAGGCTGTGTATAAAGCTCGTTCTGCATTTGAAGAACATGATATAAAACTTGCAAATGATGTTATTGAGAGCGACTATTTTATAGATCAATTACAAGAAATGATAGAAAACGATGGTGTGCGTCTTCTCGTTTCAGAGTCACCTTACGGACACTATATGAGACATATCATCGCAGGAATTAAGATGGTTTCAAACTTAGAGAGAATGGGAGACCATGCAGCACATCTTGCTAAAATGGTAAATGCTGAGAAACTTGAAATAGAAGAACCGTTTATGCAACGTATAAGTGACATGGCACTCATGAGTGCTACTATGATTAGGAAAGCAGTAGAAGCCTTTGTTGATGTAGAAGCGCAGAAAGCGATTGAAGTCGCACAAATGGATGACAAATTAGATGAGGCTCGAGATGAGATAAATGCCCTCATTTTTCAGACAAAGGTTTCTGACCCTGCTCAAATGCAACGGATTATGAATCTGTTTTATGTCGTTAAGGAACTAGAGCGAATTGGTGATCATGTAACAACAATTTGTCGTTGGATAGTGTACATGGAGAGGGGAGAGAGACCTCAACTTAATAAGAGGCACCCTCCGAAGTAATTAGTCCATAATACTTTCTCTAGATTTCTGGAAATTGCTAAATTCACCACCTTTACGATCGATTGTGAGGGTAAAGGTGGATCCTTTATCGACAACACTAGAAACTGATACCTTTCCATGATGAGCATGAGCGATATGTTTTACTATTGAAAGGCCGAGTCCTGTCCCTCCCTGGGATCTCGAACGAGCCGTATCAACACGGTAAAATCGTTCAAAAATCCTCTCTTTTTCCCCTTGTGGTATCCCATATCCAGTATCTATCACCTTAATGGAGACTTCATCCTCTTCTACCGTTGTCTCAACTCTTATACTACTTTTGACTGGGGAATAGGCTATCGCGTTTGTGAGTAAATTAGTGATGGCTTGACTGATAAGAATCGGATGGATAAATACTGGTAGACTCTCTTTATTTTCAATAATACTTTCAATTGTAATTTCTTTCTCCTCACCGCGATACTTACAAGAAGCAATACTTTGTTCTATTACATTGTCTATATCAACCCATGTGCGACTCAAGTTCATTTTATCCTGTTCGAGGGAAGAGAGGAGAAGAAGGTCTTGAACAATATTGAGCATATTTTGACCTTGTCGATGGATAATTGTGAGAAATTTTTGTTGAGTAGGGCTTAGTTGAGTCTCTTCTTCTAATAGTGTTTGACTAAATCCAGCTATTGCAGTGATCGGTGTTTTTAATTCATGTGACACATTGGCAACAAAATCTTTTCTCATCTGCTCCAGTTTTACAATTTCACTCATATCAGTAATAGTGATAACAAGAGCCATAGAGGAGCTTTCATGATTAATTGGATCGATAGCAAATTTTATAGTTCGAGCATTTCCTTTACCTACAATTCTAGCAGTTTCTCCGTAGAGATGGGAAAATTGGTCAATAATAATTTCTTTGGGAGTCTTCGTGGTTTTGCATTCATGAATTATTTCAAGAACTTCAATACTGTTGATTATTTGAGCAATTGGATGTCCTTCAATTATTCCGATTGACGGAAGGAGTGTATAAGAAGGGGTATTTGCAATCTGAACTATCATACTATCATCAAGGAGTAGAAGTCCTTGGGAAACGGAGTTTATCATAGTCTCAATCATCACTCTTGAAGCACTTAATTCGTCAATCGTTCCTCTTAACTGGGTTGCCATGTTGGTTAGTGTAAAGGCAAGATCGGTAAGTTCACTTGGTCCTGTTACGCTCATTTTTGCCTGTAAATTCCCTTTAGCATACTGTTGAATTAATCTGTTTACATTCTTTAATGGGTTTGTGATTTTTCTGATACTTACTATGGTAAGAAAAGATACAATGATAATTAAGATAAGAATATTGGGGTAAAGTAACTTGTTAAAGCGTGCTCGATATTCTTTTAATTGATTCAGCGGTGTTGAAGTTCTAATTATTGGATATATCGATAATGGGTCGAATTGAGAGAGGTAGAGGACGAGAACACCTTGAGTGCCACTTTGCCTTTCACTCATTCCTGTACCTGCTTGCAATGATGTTTGAACCTCTTCACGAAAGAGATGGTTTTCTAATAACATAGCATCAAAGTCACTATCGTAGGCAACTCTCCCGTCTCTTTCAAGTAATGTGATACGGATAGAGTGGAGTGATGAGTAGGTGTCTAATGTACGAAAAAGAGAATCTCTATCTCCCTTGAGAATCGTCTGTATGTATTCATTGTGTGAAGTGAGTGTTTGGTATGTATGTCTTTTTAGGCTTGAAAGATATGTGAATTGGCTTATGATGATTGTCGAGAATAGGATGATGGCCACAATGAAAGAGATAAGGGAAATTATTTGATTCCGTAACGATTCTATTTTCATAGAACTTTATCCTGAAACGAATACCCAATCCCCCAGACTGTTTGAATTAGTTCTCCAGCTTCCTTAAGTTTTCTCCTTAATGATGCAATCTGAACATCTATAGAACGTTGGGTGACAGGATAATCATCTCCTTTTAGCTCTGTAATTATTTGATTACGAGTAAACACTCTCCCTGGAAATGAAGCTAAAAATGTGAGTAATGAAAATTCAGTTACGCTTAATGCTATTACTCGTCCTTCGAACATTACTTCGTAGCGAAGTAAGTCAATAGATAAAGAACCTATTACTATATGCTTATCTTTCTCTTCGACAGAAGATTCTTTCATTCCTCTAGACCTTCTAAATAAAGCTTTTACACTAGCGACAAGGACTTTTGGACTAAATGGCTTAGGAAGATAGTTGTCAGCACCAAGTTCAAGAGCTGTGATAATATCAGTTTCATCAGTTCGTGCTGAAACGATTATGATATGGGTATTCATTTGATATGAATAGCGAATTGTTTTAAGTACTTCTATCCCACTTACTTTTGGCAGATTTAAATCAAGTAATATAACATCAACGAAATGGTCTTTCACGTAGTTTAAGGCACTTTGTCCATCAGAGACACGTATTGTAGAAAAACCTTCCTTCTCAAGATGATGACATATCAACTCTTGGATATCTGCATCATCTTCTACCACTAAAACTTGTATAGTATTATCCATGAAAATAGATTACCAATGAGAAAGATTCCTTGCAATATAGGGGAGGGCTATGTGAGAAAATTCACAAACTTTTAACATATTTTTTACTCAATAATAAGGTAGTGTACGTAATAATGTCTTTTTTCCTCTAAATATTATCTGGTATAAGAGAATAGAACTAGTGAAACAAAATGAGATATACCTAGTGCAAAAACCTCTCTGTCCATGTTAAAATACATTCAATTGTTTTTGAATAAGATTTTTATGTAAATATTATGTATTATAAGCCATAGGGCACAAGTGTTCCTTGAATCCCCTTTATTGATATGGTATTATGAGCGAGTGTGTTAAGTGAACTAAACCCATCTTTCTAGGAGTCCCCTATATGCCTATCGAAGTTATCTACCCCCGTAAATCAAATGAATCGGCAAAAGACTACAGTTATAAGAATCTGCTATTCAATATTGCCACCCTTATTCTTACTCCAGGCGCTTCAATTGAAGAAGTAGTCATTGCAAATAAATTAGATGTGAGTAGAACCCCTGTTCGAGAAGCTATACTACGACTAAATAAAGAGTATTTTATCAACATCCTTCCTCAAAAAAGTACTACTGTTTCTCACATTGATACTGATTTTATTGAGCAGGGGATGTTTGCTTTTAAAGCTATTGAGAAAGCAATCATTGAGGGGCACTGTCTTGCTTTAGATCAAAATTTTATCTCACAGGTAAAAGAAATTGTTGTAAAACTTGAACAAAGCATAGAAAGTAAGGACAATCTTACCTTCTTTGAATTAAATTATCATTTTCATCGTCTATTATTTAATGTCTGCAAAAAAGATAAGGTTTTTACAACATTAGAATTCTTTTATTTCCACCTCCTAAGAGAGTCTATGGTAGAACCTAGTTTGTTACCCCTCTCTTCCTTAGTTGATGACATAAAAAGATTCATTGAGGCAGTAGAGAAGAAAGAGAAGAAGGATGCCATTATGTATCATGCTTTTTATATAGAACACCTCTCAAGTGATCATGAAACATTAAAAACCGCCTATCCTTCATATTTCCTCCATCTGTGATATACTCATCTAAGTGAGAAGGGTAGGTATGTGGATAAATTATCGAGTGAGATTATCTTAGAAAGTATAAGTGATGGGGTGTTTACCATCAGCGAAGATTACCGTATTACCTACTTTAATAGTGCCGCTGAAAAGATAACAGGTATTAAACGAGAAGAGGCAATAGGCCTCTCTTGTTGTGAAGTCTTTAAATCAAACATGTGTGAATCTCATTGCCCCCTTAAGCATACCTTCGAGACAGGAGAGTCTGTTAAAGAACAAAGAGGCTATATCGTAAATCTCTCTGGTCAGAGGGTAAGTGTAAGTGTCTCCTCTGCCCTCCTTTATAATGAGAAAGGGGAGAGAATCGGGGGAGTTGAAACCTTTCGAGATATCTCAGCGATAGAGCACTTAAGAAGTCTAGGAGCCCTAAAAAGAACAGGTTCTATGGTCACTAAGAGTGAAGCGATGAAGAAAGTCCTTGATGTTGTTCCTTCTGTCGCCTCATCAAATACGACACTCCTGGTCACAGGGGAGTCTGGTAGCGGAAAAGAGGTGTTAGCAAGATCTATCCACCACTTAAGTGAAGTGGGTAAAGGCCCTTTTATTGCAGTAAACTGTGCAGCAATTCCAGAAACTCTATTAGAAAGTGAATTGTTTGGATATGAAAAGGGGGCCTTTACTGGAGCTTATCAGAACAAGAAGGGAAGAATTGAACTCGCAAGCAAAGGAACTCTCTTTATTGATGAAGTAGGGGAGCTTACCCCACTTATGCAAGTTAAGCTTCTTAGAGTCCTTCAAGAAAGAACCTATGAGAGTTTGGGGTCAGTAGTGAGCAAAAAGATGAGCGCTAGGGTAATTTGTGCAACTAACAGCAACCTAGAAAAAATGGTAGCTTTAGGAACTTTTAGACAAGATTTGTATTATCGAATAAATGTAATTACCTTAGAAATACCCCCTTTAAGAGAACGAAAAGAGGATATCATTATGTTATCTCATCAATTTCTAGACCGTTTTACTGTAGTAAATAACAAACGAGTAGACCGTTTTAGCCAAGAAGTATACCAGACATTTTTCTCATACAACTGGCCAGGTAATATTAGAGAGCTTGAGAATGTGGTTGAGAGAGCGGTAGTTCTTTGTACCTCAAATGTGATTGAAGTAGTAGATCTTCCTGTAAACATGAGGCAAGATAGCCAAGAAGAACCCCTTATAGCTCATTCTCTTGTTGATGTAGCTGAAAAAGAGATGATTGAATCGACTCTTTTAAAGAATGACTACAATGTTTCGAAAAGTGCTAAAGAGCTTAAAATGCACCGGGCTACCCTCTACAGAAAAATAGCAAAATACGATATTGAAATAAAATGAAACATGTCGCAACAATGCAACAGTAGTGTCGCAGTATACATGCTGTGATGTCGCATTAGTGCGACACAATACCCCTCTATCCCCCATCTAAACACTCTATAATCACTTGGCACACTTAATGTATATAGGTGAGTATGAATATAGCTCTTACACAATCACAGCTAAGAATCGCCCCACTTTTTGATTCAGCGAAAACACTCGTTATCTATGAGACAAAAGGGTATGGAGAAGAACTACACTACATTGGAACCTTTTCATCTGAAAAGGGGGGAGAAGAGACAATAGAAACTCTCCTTACTATGGATGTAAAAGTTCTCATCTGTGGAGCAATAAGTAGTGAATTTGAACAACTACTATTATTACACCACATTGACCTTTACTCATATATAGCAGGGGAAGTATCTGATGTAGTAGAAGGGTGGCACACAAGGCGCCTTCATTCTCGCTATTTTTCAATGCCAGGATGTAGTGAACCTCGTCATTGCAGTCACAGGGGACAAAGAAATCGTAGAGGCTGTAGAGAGAGAGCTAGAAGGAGAGATATATGAACATGAATTATCCTAGAGGAATGGGATTGGCAAGAGGAAGAGGAAGAGGAATGGGAAGAGGAAGAGGTTTTTGTTATCTAGATGAAGCAAGAATTGAAGACCTTACTGCCTATGATTATCCTCTACGAAGGGGAATGGGTCTCAGAAATAGTGAAACTCGTTTTTCTTATAGGGACGGGAGAGGATTACGCCTAAGAGACGGATCTTGCCGTTATCCAGCTGGGTATCCAAGAGGAATGTATAACAGAAGAGCTGTTATGGATGAGATTGAACGAGAAATGAAAGCAAAACAAGAGGAAAAAAACGTATGAATATTGCAATAACCGCAGCAGGTCCATCAAAAGAAGCCACATTTGATCAACATTTTGGCAGAGCACCCTATTTTGTCATTATTGATAGTACAACGTATGAAGTAGTGAAAAATTTTGACAATAAAGTTAACCTTAATGCAGTTCAGGGTGCTGGAGTTGAGTCAGCAAAAGTGATGATGGAAGAAGATGTAAGTATCCTCTTAACTGGACATGTAGGGCCAAAAGCCCTTGATGTATTAAAAATGACGAATGTCTCAGCCTATAAAGTAGAAGCAGGAACAGTAAAAGAGGCAATTGAAAAATTTAAGAGTAACAATGTAGAAATCATTTTTGAAGCTAAGAAGAAGGATTAATAAGGGTGAATATAAGTGTAGTTTCAGGAAAGGGGGGAGCTGGAAAGACCTTTGTCGCACTCCATCTTGCCTCCCTTTTACAAGATAAAGCAATTCTCGTAGACCTTGATGTAGAAGAGCCTGATGCTCACCTCTACATTAAGGGTAAAGAAGTAGATACCAAACCCGCTGTTGTATTAATCCCTGAGGTAGATGAATCGAAGTGTACTCATTGTAAAGAGTGTGCCTCTGTGTGTCAGTTCCATGCCCTTGTTCCAATTAAGAACAAGATTCTTGTGTTAGACCACCTCTGTCAGTCTTGTACTGCCTGTTGGACTCTCTGCCCAACAGGAGCAATTACTCCAGTAGAGAAAAAAGTTGGTTCAATTACCACCTTCAGGGGCAATGATATCACCTTAATAGAAGGGCGGCTCATTGAAGGAGAAATTGCAGTAGTTCCTATTATTAATCAAGCAAAAAGTTTTGCTTATGAACTAGGGAAAGATAAAAAGCATATTATCTTTGACTCTCCTCCAGGGACGAGCTGCGCAATGGTGAACTCTGTAACAGATAGTGACCTTGTTGTCGTTGTTGCAGAAGACACTCTTTTTGGACTCCACGATATGCTCCTTGTTCTCGACACTCTCACCCATCTTAATCTTCCGTTTTTGATGGTGGTGAACAAAGAACAAAAGGGACATAGTGTCATAGGCTCTTGGGCAGAGGAACATAAGGAGCCAATAGTTGCTTCCCTTCCATTTGACAGAAGAATTTCGATGGTCTATGGAAGAGGAAACACTATTTTTAATGACTTGCCAGAGTATAAAGAGCCTTTTAGAACTATCTTACAGGCAATAGAAAAATTGGATACAAAGAACATATGAGCAAAAAAATAAAAGAAATAGTAATAATTAGTGGCAAAGGGGGAACAGGGAAAACTACTGTTTCTTCCTCCTTTGCCTACCTATCAAAAGGTAACGCAGTCCTTGTTGATGCTGATGTTGATGGATCAAACCTCAATATTATTGCTGATGGAGAAAGTGTAAAAAGTGAACAATTTTATGCAGGACATCAAGCAAAGATTGACCCTGTGCTCTGTACTTCCTGCTCTATTTGTGAAAATAGCTGCCACTATAAGGCAATTACCCACAATGATCAGGGAGTGTTTACAGTAAGTCCAGCCCTCTGTGAAGGGTGTAAACTCTGTGTGATGCTCTGTCCTAGTGGTGCTATAGATTGGAACGAGAGGTTAGTGGGAGAAATACAACAACTCGACACCCGTTTTGGTCCCCTTATCTCTTCTCATCTTTATCCCCCAGGGGAAAACTCAGGGAAATTAGTAACTGAAGTGAGAAAGTGGGGTAGAGAGCTTGCGATAAAGATGGATAAAGAACTCATTATCGTAGATGGCCCTCCTGGAATAGGATGCCCCACAATAGCTGCAATGACCAGTAGTGACGCCCTTGTGTTTGTTGTAGAAGCAAGTGTAAGTTCACTACATGACATGAAAAGAATTAGGAAGGTAGCAGAGACCTTTTCAATTCCCTCTTATGTGTGTATAAACAAGAGTGATATTAATAGTGAAGTAACTGAGGAAATTATTTCTTACATTCACGAGTCGAATATGAATTTTTTAGGTACTATAGTATATGATGAGGAAATTGGAAGAGCTTTAGGACAAAGAAAAAGTGTCTCTGAAGATTCTTATGGTGGAAAAGCTCGAGAAGAACTTCTTTCAATTTTTAATACATTAATACAAGCCATCTAGGTGAGGAGAATAATGTGAGTAACCATTACAAAGCTATGCATAACTACGATGCAAAAGTTCGTATGAGTGATAGCGACCAATACTTTTATGAGTTTTTTGTAAAAGGGGAAAAAGAGGTAATTAAGGATGTTTCCTTTATTACAGACAGAGAAGAAGCAACTGTTAATCAACTTGAAAAATTAGCTTCTTGGGCAATAGGAAAAACAGTAAAAGAATTAATTGCTTTCACAGGAAA
>SABI01000341.1 GCA_009929055.1 Spirochaetia bacterium
GGCTCAGTTCAGGTGGTAAGGATAAGGCAAATAAGATTGAATATCTTAATTTTCAGAACTTTCCAGCAGACCCAGAGACAAGGGCTTGCTTTGTAGCAAGTAAGGGAATGAAGTGGATTTCTTGTGACTATAGTGGGCAGGAATCAAGAATTATTGCAGATGTAACTAATGACCCTGCCATGATTGATTTGTTCAATAATGGTTGTGGTGATGTACATTCACTGGTTGCAAAGATGGCTTTCCCTGATATTATAGGTGATTGCCCTATTGAGCAGATAAAGAAGAAGTTTCATGGACTTAGGAATGATGTTAAATCTCAGGTAGAGTTTCCTATCAATTATGGTGGAGACTGGAACACAATTAAATCTCACTCGGGTAAAAGTGAGCAGGAGTCAAAGAGAATATATAATAACTATATGAAGGGTTTCATTGGTATTAAGACCTATCAGGATAGACAGAGGAAGTTTGTCATGGATAATGGTTTTATTATACTTAACCCATTAACACAACATAAGGCTCTTATATATGACTATGATATGCTCATATCTATGAAGAGAAGATTTACTCAAGAGTTCTGGGCTGAATATAAGCCCTACAAAGGTAAGGAGAACAAGACACTTCCTAAAGCTGTTAAACAGCAGATTTATAAGAGGTTTGCTGATGGAGAAAGTCTCAAGGGAATGGTAGGTGTTTATACCTATACTACTAAGAATGCAGGGAAGGAAGTTCCCAAAGAAGCTTATGTAAGTATAGCAGATGTCTATGTATTACCTGTGAAGCATTTCTTCAAAAGGAAATCTGCATCTGAGAAACAGGCAATTAACTATGTCTGTCAGGGTGAATTGTGTGCCCTGAATAAACCCTGTTAATTCAGTGAACCCTGAGATGGGAATACTGAGCCAAGACAAATAGTAATATTTGTAAGGTGCAACGACTAATACATGGAGTCCCTATGGGATGGTAAAGTAACACGAAAGCAGGGAAAACATTTGGAAATATCAATTAAAATACCTATATTTGCATTGGATTATTAAAATAACCTTTATGAGTAAAGAAATAAGAAAATGTTTAAATTGTGGTAATGAATTTGGAGTTAGAAAACATATTGGAAGTACTCCTAAGAAACAATTATTCTGTAAAGAGTGTTCCACAAATCTATCTAATTGGGATAGAAAGACTATTAAAATGAAAGTCTTTCCTGAACTAAGAGAACAGTATTTGTGGAATAGAAGAAAAGAGTTTATAAGGAGATACAAGAAAAATATGATAGCTCAAGCAAAAAGGAGAGCAGAGGAAAGAGGATTAACCTTTGATTTGACAGAGGATTGTATAGTAATACCTAACCTATGTCCTATTTTGGAAGTTCCTCTTGTTATAGGAACTAAAGAAGACTATGAATATTCTCCATCTTTAGATAGAATAGATAATAGTAAAGGGTATATAAAAGGAAATATACAAATTATATCAAAAAAGGCAAATTCTATGAAAAACTCTGCAACTTTAGAAGAACTCAAGATGTTTTGTAAAAATGTTTTAAGATATAGTCTGAACAATAGGGAAGAAGAACCTATTGAATCTAAGGATAAAGAGCCTTAGAGATAACAAAATTGACTGGAGCACTGATGTTTAAGGTAGCTTCTGTATTTCTATGGCAGTATATTCTTGAACATAACCTTGTTTTCAAGGTTAAATTCTGTATTCCAGCACATGATGAATGGAATATAGAGGTTCCAGAAGAGATAGCAGATGAAATGACAGAGGTTTTGAAAAATTGTATGAAAAAGGCTGGAGCATTCTTCTGTAGGAAAGTAGAACTTCCTGCTGAGGGTGATGCCCATGACCACTGGATTCATTAATATGACAGGACAAATTATACTTGGATTAATCCTACTCCTTTGTTTTATAGGAGTAGGATTCCTTATCAAATACCAGAATAAAGTAGATAAGGAAAGGATTTGGGTCCATAAGAAGACTGGAGGGCAATATAAACCTTTGTATGTGTGTCAAATGAAAGATATTACAAGCAGAGAGTGGTTTGAATCTATAGCCTATATTAGTCTTAAGACTGGAGATATTTTTATTAGGGAAAGAAAGGATTTCCTTAAACAGTTTGTAACATTAAAAGAATGGAGGACTAATAAGATATGATTGAAGATAATAAGGAAAGAATCCCCGAAAGTAGTATCCTTAAAGAAGATGTAAGGAGTTATAATGTGGGTCAATCAGACTATGCTAAACATAGGATACAGCCTTGGGATATATGGCTAGAGTATAAGCTTAATCCTTGGGATGCTGATATTGTTAAGAGAGTACTTAGAACTAAGGGAACTGATAGTAGAAAACTTGACTATGAGAAGATAATTCACGTAGCTAAAGAGAGAATCAGACAATTAGATGCAGGCTATGAGTAAGATAATCTTATGTAGAGGAATACAAGGCTCAGGTAAAACTACTTGGGCTAAACAATGGGTACTTGAAGACCCAGAGCATAGAGTAAGATTCAACAATGATGACATCAGAAATATGCTTGGTAAATAC
>SABI01000342.1 GCA_009929055.1 Spirochaetia bacterium
AAGATAAAATATGAAGGAAAAACGGCTAAAAAAGAGCAATGGCAGATAAATAATAGATTTCGTGTCAGTTCTATCGAAGGAACGCAAAACATAAAAAGGATGAAAGAATCCGGAATAAGTAAAAGAAAAGACAGGAAGATAGGTTTAAGAGGACAAAATAAGTAGATTAGGAATTAATGAAAATGCGTGTGGCTAAACTTACAACTTTAATACTTGTTTTGCTAATGATTGTATCATTGGTTCTTATTGTCGTGTCTTGTGCTCCTGAACAAGAGACACCCGAGGGGAATAATAATGGTGGGAGTGGTGCTGTCCCTGATCCGGTGGTTATCAATAAGGGAGATATTTACAACGATATAGAAACAAGTATGTTGAATGCCGGGGCTCTAAAAGCCTCCCAGGAAACTGGGAAGAGGTACGTATCTTCGGTATACAATCTAAGAGTTAATACGATTAACACCGAAATCACCTATGAGGCCAACTACGATATAGAAAGAAATCAGGATTCAGAAATATTATTAAGAGTATTTGATTACAATAACCAACTACCCAAGCTCTTTGTATATTATGCAAACAATAACCTGTATTACAGCTTGGAAGACAAGAAAAATAAAATAGATGGATTTGGAGGGACAAGTTCCTTTGCCATATTCTACGAAATAATTACTAAACTTGACTTTGGAGATATGCTATTTAATCAAACCACTGTTGAAACTATAGTGGGTATGAATCCACTTAGTGAGACTTCAAATATTACTAAGAGAAGGGTGGAAGGAGATAAAGAAAATATTACTATCAAGAATATTAATCTTGATACCCAAAAAGATGTAGCTAACTCAATGATACAAAGCACTTTTGTTCCTCTGGGAAGAAAATTCGATCCTCTTACACAATTGTTATTTGGCTTTAAATTATCCTCATTAGCAGCATTTAAGATTGAAAGATTTACCGTAAGGGAATTATCTTCTGTTATGAAGACAACAGGTACTGGGGAAAAGATTCTTACAGACTTCACTATGATTTTTGATGACGATGAGGAAGGAGAAGAGTGGGGAAGTGTTGCAAACGATTATTATCTAAGCATTAATTACTCTACCGAGGATGAGGATGGGCCCATTACTCTCATGAGTTACGAGAACCCTGCTTCAAATCTTTATAATACTGGAACCCAAGGAGATATGCATTTACAAGGATATTTAGATATCCCATCTTTTGATGCCCATCTCTTTGCAGACTTCAAATTCTCAGTTAATATGACAAATAATAATGAGAATAGAATGAAAATTGAGATAAGGGATCGAAGCGAAAATCAAGGGGGCACCTATTCTATCGATGAAGAAGTACTTATGTCATATTATAAAGAGGGTATGTTATATGCAGATGCTTCCGGCTTAATATCTAAATACCTTGGAAATAGCATTGATCTTCAGGCTTTAAATCTTCCCAGACTTAAATTTGAAAATCTTAATGTCACTAGTCTTGCCAATCAATTAGTAAGGTATGCGGTAAATATGTTTACTTCGGGCTTGGATTTCAGTGCATTAAATCCAGATCCAGATACTGTAAACTCCATGTATGCAGTATTTTTAAGCAAAGCTCGCTCAGAAGGGGATAAAGTCATTATCAGATTGGATGATGAACTTGTTTCTGGAATGCTTGGGGGAGAGGCAGATAGTATAATCGAGTCTGTTGCAACAACTTTAGGTTTGAGCCCTGATCAGGTTGCCCTACTTAATGCTCTTGGGATATTTGACAATGCATACATGGAATTTTCTTATGATACGGTTACAAAAGAAATAAGATTAGATGGTTATGCGGGCGGAGAAGTCATATTTAGTCTTTCTTTGTATTCTCAAGAGATAATGTCACCGGGGCTAAACATTTCCTTCCCTGATGAGATTAATCCGGAATTTTTTGAAAGCTATTTAGAACTCCTTGATCCAGACATAATAAATGTTCATTTCGATGCTTTGGTTTCTACACAACAAGTTGTTAGTAGTGATTTTTCCACCTTCATGGGTCTGTTTATGGGAGATGTTTCCGGTAAGAATTCGGAAATGGTTATAACCTCGGGGACCGATAACGGGATACGATTTGTAGGAGAGTTTGCGCAGCAGGGTGAAAATATTTACGTAAGCATGGAGGCTCTTAGAGGGGAAGAGATTTTGGTGAGGGTAAACACTAATCCCACCAATCCTGCCGAAATTCTAGTAGATAACCGCATGCTTGGGGTTAAATACAAGATGCCTAGTCAAACGGTAATAGAAGGATTGACTAAACTTGCTGGCGGAGAAGCCGTTTTGAACTTCGAAAATATTGTTCTTAACATTCCTGAGCTAGCGAAGGAATCCACCTATAGAAGAGACGGAGATGTATTCCGCCTTGAGATGTTCCCATATACGATTGGAAAAGTAGAAATAGATCCTTTGGAAAGAATAACCGGTGTCTCGGGCTTAATTGCAGGAGTAAATCTTAATGTTACTTTTGATTTACCTATAATAACTGAAAATCCTGCAGATTATTTGATAC
>SABI01000343.1 GCA_009929055.1 Spirochaetia bacterium
GAATACGCACCCAAGCCTGTTGGAGTATTGAAAGCCGAAATACTATCGGTAGATTGCAGAGAACCTTCTGATTCTATGCTGCCTAACATTAGGTATATTAAGGATCCAAGCAATGACTATGTCATTATCTTCAAGGTAAGGCCTGAAGAACATGATAGAGAACATGATATTTATGTCCCCATAAAAATTGCGTATGCTGAAGATGGCATGGTGGATATTAAAAACTCTAAAGGTCTAAAAAGTATCAATGATACTATACTTAATGAGCTTGGCTTTAAGAAAGCTGGTTATAACCCGCAGGGAGCCTTTGAAGATGAACAAGGTAACATTATCCAAGAAGATGAAATCCCATTCTGGCTTAACATGGAGATTATGAATAAGCAAGGATTCCGTGTAGTGGTCTTTGTATATAAAACAGAAGGCACTGGAGATTATGCTGGTAAGCATTTCTTCAGATGTTCTAGATTCATCTATCCAAATACAGAAGCAGGCATAGCTTATGCAGAAAAAGAATATCAAAAACAGCTTGACTATCTCGAAAAACAACCACAAGAGATAAAACAACATAAACAAACACAACAACCAAAGCCTGTAAAACGGACAATCTAATATGCTTTACGAGGTCGCCAAAGGGGAAGGATTTTCCAAGCCAAGAGGTATTCTTATTCATGAAGATGAATTATATGAATG
This sequence comes from Spirochaetia bacterium, assembly GCA_009929055.1. GTDB lineage: Bacteria > Spirochaetota > Spirochaetia > Sphaerochaetales > Sphaerochaetaceae > SABI01. Next base: position 691 of record SABI01000343.1, read on the forward strand.
GGTATTGGCTAATGGTGACGAGCAAATTGGTATGTCAATCTATGGATATAGAGACCAAGATAAGGATATTCTTTCAGATACACCTGTAAGGGACTGGATGATACAAGCTTATCTCCCATGGTTCCCTATAGATATAGATAAGGGAGATACTTCTGATGAAGGAGTATTAAGCATAGTTAAAAAGTTCTTGTATCATTTTGATGAACTTGGGCTAAGAGAAGAAAACTATAAGTTATATTTCTCTGGCAGAGGATATCATATTATGATACACGGAGATTGCTTTGGTTTCCCAGAAAGCCACCAAGACTTAGAGCTTGTTGTCAGGCTTACAAAAGAAAAGCTACTGGGAGAGCTTGATATGCTGGATGCTATAGATCATAGTATCTATCACAGAAAAGCACTCATCCGATGTCCTCATTCTCTTAATGCAAAGAGCAATCTATATAAAATACCTATTACAAAATATGAAGCTCTTACTCTTAAGGCGGATGAAATTAAGGAACTTGCAAAGAGCAAAAGACTTAACTTTAATTGGCCTGAGCATTATGGAGATGGAGAACTAGCAAGCTATGTCCCTACAGAATTGCCCAAGATAGCCTCGTATGAGAAAGTTATAGAGCCCTATAAGCGGGCTTCATGTATCTATAATAGACTCGTACGAGGCCCTATCGAGGGCTCAAGGCATATCGATACCTTAATCCTTTCAGCTCATTTCGCTTCCGCAGGAGTTCCATCTATGATGACTAAAGAATTTCTCTTAATGTGGAATAATAAGATAGATGATCATACTACTCCACTTGAGACAAAAGCCATTGTAGAACTTGTGGAACAAGCATATAGAAGAGGATATGATTATTCGTGCAACAACGCGCAAAAGCGTGGAGTAAATGGAGAGCTTTGCTCAACCAGATGTATACATTACTCTGAGCGTAATCATGCTACAGCAGAGAGTCCAGACCCTGATCTCATTATTAAACAAGCAAAGAAAATAAACTTTGTAAAGATGAGAAAGGAAGGTTTACAAATAGGCGCTCAGTTTGGTGTAGATGATTTCGCAGCTATACGAGGAGAAGTTATATCCCTTCTTGGTGTAACAAAGGCAGGGAAAACAACTCTAATGAAGAACCTTTTGTATGGTGTTAATATGCACAATAATACTCTTCTACCAATAGAACAACTAAGAAAGACTTATTATTACTCGTCTGAACAACCTTCAGACTTGTTCTACTTCACTGCATTACAAATGCTTGAAGATGTTCCAGACTATCATATAACAAGATCTCTTGAATATCAAGCATCTCTTTATGATAAATGGCAAGAAAGACTTTCTAAAGTAATTCCTATTGATGGCTTACCAACAATCAATACAATTAAGAAACAATGTGAGTCTCAAGATAGGCCAGAGATTATAGTCATTGACACTATAGACCATGCTGTTGCTGAAGCTAAAACTGAGCACCAAGGCATAAAAGATTTTATGGTAGGTGTTCAACAGATAGCTCAACAAACTGGTGTTATCTTCTTCCTTGTATCACAGACAAGAAGAGATGATAGTAGAGAAGGCAATATAAATCTATTCTCAGGAAAAGGATCAGGCTCTATAGAAAATCAATCAAGGAAAGTTCTATCTATCAAGCCATCATCAAATAAGTCTATAAAGATAGTAGAATTCTTAGCTGATACATACGCCCCTGTACCAGATGATAAGCTTGAGTTATTCAGGACCAGAGGCGGTCGATTAAAAATCATTTACAAATAGGAGATTGTAATGGACAACACACCGTATATAACACTGACA
>SABI01000344.1 GCA_009929055.1 Spirochaetia bacterium
ACATTGACTACTGTAGACCCTAGGTCTAGTTCTGGAACACTTATATTTAAAGTCCTTGCTTCATATAACCCATCTGCTTTGATATAATCAATCAAAGTCAAAAGTGTAGTAAAATCAACTCCAAAAACTAAAACATCATCTTCAGCCCAAGCTTGTCCTGTAATAGTATCAAGATAGTTCAGAAAATCTTTCTCTTCTTTAGAAAGGGTTAGGAGAGTTCCAAAGATTGAAGTTTGAATTTCTTGAAACAGAGCAAGTACATTATATACAGTAAATGTCTCAACTGTCTCATCAAGTACAAACTTAATAAGAAAGGTAACTTTTCCACCAAACTCTGCAGCCTTTGTAATGGCTGGAATAACTAAACCTGTCCCTCCTACAAATGTAACTGGAACATTCAAGACAACTACACCAGAGAGATTATCACTAAGAACTAGTCCTGTAGAAGGGACAGTTACTACTGACATACTGGTCTCTTTGGAATCCATAAGAAAGTTCAGATGCTTTGAAAGAGCATTTAGCTCTATAGAATCAAGCTGAGGGGTGTTTGCATTTGCAGAAATCTTCTCTATCCAACGGAGAAGAGATTGCATTGAAATTGTTCTTTGACTCATATTAATTATTTGTTTTGTTCACCGTTGTAGGTAATGTGTAACTTCCTCATTATGATTTTTATAGTCATTTCATAAAAACCAATTGAAGCTAAAAAGGCCAAAACCATCATAGGCCACTCTATCTTCTCTAAAAGAAGATAAAAAAGAAGACCTAAGCTAATCCCTGAAGAGACTAAAGTAATAAACTTCTGAGTTCGTGTAGGGGTTGGGATAAGATACTTCAAAATGATAAATGTTAAAAAACAAACACTTAAACCATAAACCATCTCAGGGTAAGTTGATAAAAAGGTCATTATAGATTCCATTACATTCCTATTTTAGTTTTAATAAATTCGACTAAAGCCTTAATCCCAAATGAAGAGAGAATAAGAAGAATAGTTGTTACAAAGATAAGAGGCTTTCTATGTGTATGTAACCATCTAGCACTCTGTGTCTCCTTACGAAGATCTTTTATCTTCTGGTCAGTCTGGGTAGTCAGTTTACTCAAGTCATCCTTGAGATCGTCAATCTTATTTGCAAGAATAATTAAAGCCATATCTGTTGGACTTTCTGAACCTTGCAGTATTTTTACTAACTTTTCTGTGTCGTGACTCATTAAAATATCTTTTGTCATTTTTTCGATATATAAATATAGTAATTATACTACTAAAATTTTATCCCCTACAGCTATTTTTATTTGACCTGCAGACTTTTCTTTTTCTTTAGGGACATACATCTGGAGCTTTTCATCCCACTCATCAGTCTCTTTATGTTTAACATGTAGTGGGCAACGGCAAAATGGATGTACTGTTCCTAGAACAGCTTTCCAATCTTTTGTTTTTCTACCTATATTTGTCCCATTTTCAAGTAACTCTTGATATGTGAACAAGATAGGTTCTGAGCCTACACCTCTAGTAAGATAGAGTGTGATACAATGTCTACATGCACCTGGGAACGGTGTTTTATAGTACTTCTTACCTTCTCCTGCTTCTTCATATAAAGCTATTGCCTTTCCATATTCAAAAGCATCTTGAAGTTCTGTCTCTGCGATTCTCCCTAAGTCTCTAGACCAATCCTGTGAAGCATGACCAATCTCTGAGACTATATCTTTTACAACCCTCCTTTCAAGAGCTGCTTTCTTAACTGAATCACTAATAACCTTTTCATATTCATCTCTACTAGAAAAAGCCTTTTCTCTAATAATACCTTCAGTTGTTCTCTTCATCGTTTCAGAAAGCTTTCTGATATGAGAATAAGACTTGTTTTGAAGATACTCTAGAGTTGCTTTCTCTTTAGGAGTTAATGGCTGGTATTGGCCTCTACGAATATACTTCTTAAAGTCTTCAAATTCAACCTCTCCTGTTTTTAAGGGTCCTAGTATTGAAGCAAGTTTTTGGGAAAAATATCCTGATATGGTAAAGGTTTATACTTTTAAATCAGATGATTGAGAAGTATTTAGTAAAGAACTTTGTTGATGACCACATGTTGAAATTACTTGAAATATGTGAAAATTTAGGATTTTGAAGGAAGAAGCAAGTAGTAGATGAGTAAGGAGGATTAAGGCTGTTTTGGAGAAGTAACCACGACTAACTTTCATATAATTGAAATCCCTCCCCTAACCCCTCCCTGTAAAGGAGGGGAATAGAACAAGAAAAAAATTGAAAATAATTCCTCCCCTTATTAGGGGGAGGTTAGGTGGGGGTTAATAATCAATAAAATATGTGAATAAAAGTAAAAAATGCACAAAACCTTAAACAAACAAGAAAAGTTCTTCGTATAAATCAAACGAAGCCAGAAGAAGTATTTTGGAATAAAGTTAGAAATAAACAATTTTTTTGATTGAAATTTAGGAGGCAGTATTCTTTATGAAGATATATTTTAGATTTTTA
>SABI01000345.1 GCA_009929055.1 Spirochaetia bacterium
AGCTTTATAGAGATTAAATTCATCTAGGCCAACACTTGAAGTACAAGAGATAAATAACACAGATAGTAGTGTTATTACTAAACATAAAAATAAAGTCCTTTTCATCTTGAAATCCTCCTCAATAGAAAGTGTTTATGTTACTGCCTTTATAGAACATGTGGTCAAATTATACACCAAGACGCAGCTAAATACTAAGATAAATTCTCTTTAGATATACTATTATGTACTATTTACTAGAAAATTGTCCGATAAATGTATAATCTTGGTACTATGAAAACAGATTTAACAGTTGGAACATATATTTTTCATGATGATAAAGTGCTCTTGATTTTGCACAAAAAGCTAAAAATTTGGCTACCTGTTGGAGGCCATATTGAAAAAGATGAAACTCCCGATGATGCGGTAAAGAGGGAATCAAGAGAAGAGACTAATCTAGAAATCTCATTGATTTCTGTACCGAAATTTGAGAAATTAGGGAATGTAATTACTCATCTGGCAACTCCGTTTTATGTAAATGTCCACAATGTAGGGGATCATCACCATGTGGGTTTTTTTTATGTAACCTAAATTTCTTGAATTTTGTACATAGAAAATATTAGTCGTTAATCCACTGACAATCCATGCTTGAGCTGCTTCTTTTTTAGCTCTCTTTCTACCATCTTGGGGATGTCATCTCTAAGGTCTTTTGCTTTCAATATTCCAAATATATAGAAGAGTTTTTGTGTTTCTAAAGGAAGCTCGCACCATTGCCCTTTGTTGAACGTTTTGCCCTTAGGCTTTCTCCATTTTGCAGAGAATATTTCATCTCTTAGATTGTTAAATGAGTACTTGTCAAATAGAAGATACTCATTCATCTTTCTTCGAATCCACATCTCTAGAATTGTGGTGAGGTACACAAGAAATATCTTTCCTTCAAGATGTTCTTCAAGGCTATGCTTTGGTCTTCTCATTTTCGATTTATAGCACTCGTAGTCTTTTTCAATATAATCTCTATTTCTCACAAGAGAGAGAACTCTTTCAGGAGAGAGACCTGTAGGGCCAAGGAATCCAAAGAACCCACACTCTTTCATTTTGTCTCTTTGAGCTTCTTTATTATCTGCTACTCTTATAAACTCGCCATCACCATCATATTCAATAGTATAATATTTGCCGTAGGAGTTTGCTTTTTTGTAGAGATTTCTATCAGACTCAAGCATTTCTTTCTTTTTGGTAAAGCTACGAGTAAGTCGTTGCTGGTCTTCTGCTTGTTTTTGAGCATCATGAAAAAGATAGAGAGCCGTTTCGTGTTGGTTAAGTCCTCTCCCTCTTCTTGGAGCATCAAAAATGATAGTTTTTGTCCAAGCATGCATCCCAATAGATTTGTAATAGTTTTCGTTATCGAGAATTACATCATAAGCTTCTCTAATTGCATCTTTGTAGTACTCCGTGGTTAAAGGCATACCCACAATGAAACGAAAGTCACTTTTTAGCAACATCTTAATATTAGCAAGACTATAAAACCCCCTATCCATTAATAGGATAGTCCCTTTACGAAACTCAGCACTCTTGAGTTCTTTTATGGTAACGTCGAGGACATTCTTGTCCGAGTAGTTACCAGGAAGGGAACGAAAATAGAGAGGAATACCTGTGACGTCATCGCAGATCATTAGTAGGTTAATTTGGGCAAGTACATCGCCTTCTTTATTCTTTCCAAACTTCGCAGCTTCCAGCATTGCTGAGAATGTAGATATCGACGTCGTATCCAGCGCTACTACAACCATATCCTCAAGAGGGTTTCTTTCTTTTCTTTTCAGTTCAGTTCTTCTCTCAAAATCTCCAAAGAACCGTTCCATTGATTCAGGATCTACTGCCTCTAGAGCTTTAGTTATACTGTATTCTGTTGGTGAATCCACCATAGTATGCCAACACACATCATGAAAATGTTTGGGGCTGTATAGAGGCCTGTCTGGATAACTCATCATCGCTTCTACAATGGAAAGTTGTTGCTGCCAGTCAGTGGGAAAGATCTTCTTTAAAGAGAGCCATACACCACTCTCTTTTGCAGCTGTTTCAAGCAAAGCAGTGAAACCAAACATCTTGGATTCATAGGTTTCTTTATCTCCTCTCGTGTACAAAGCCATGAATGGTTCATCGACTAATCCAGTCTCTAATTGCTCTGTAGGAGAGAGAGAAAGGAAGGTCTTATTTGGTTCAAATTCACCCTTGTTGTCAATCTTTCCGATGCACTTTTTCTCTACTTTTGGGTAATCCTGGTCTGGCATGTAGACTGAATGCCCCCAATAGAGGTAAGTGATGTTGGTTTTCTTATTAAAATGACGAATAATGTTGTTCTTTTTCATAGTATATGTACAATATTGTACATATATATACGTGAGTAAGTCAACCCCTAAAAGGAACTATAAGCCTTTTTATTACAATAAGTTGTGATTAGTTTAATGGTGAAGATTAGATTCTATGTACAAAATTCAAGAAATTCAGG
>SABI01000346.1 GCA_009929055.1 Spirochaetia bacterium
GTATAGAGGGCATCAGTTGCCCCTTTTTCATCTTCCATATCATAGTAAAGATAATCAAGCTTTTGAATAAATCTTTTATTTGCCCCTTCACTTATACTATCTTTAACAAATTCATCTTTAGAGGTGTAACGACGACCTAATGCAACAATGGTGAAATCGAATCCTTCACTCATCAATCTTTCATATGCAGGATAGAGTTTTTTCTTAGCAAGATCTCCCGTTCCTCCAAATTGAATAACAATTTGTTTCATCTTATATTCCTTTTTGTTCTAAATTAGTTACAACAGTAACCGATTTATGATGTGTATTAAAATAGGCAACCGGTAGTGTTGAAATTCCTTCTTCACCTTTAAGAAATCTCTCATATGGATCTCTCTTCCCTTCTCCAATAAACAGCAGATAAATTTTACTATGTGTAGTATAGGTAGAGAGTGCTTTATATGAAATACTCACCCTAGTGGGGGGTGGTTTAGGAGAATTCTCTACCAATACAATATCATCAATACTTTTTTGGTGGATTGAGTGAGGAAAGAGAGAGGCAATGTGACCATCTTCTCCTACTCCAACAAACAAAATATCTAGTTCACCGTCAACAATAAAAGGGGTATTGAGATTTGGAATAATGAGTTGTCGAGATAAAAAAATACCAGTTTTAATAGCTTCTTCTAGACCATAGGCATAAAGAGTCTCTTTATTGGTCTCACCACTAAGGCGCTCATCAATAAGATAGAGTTCTACTCTCTTAATAATCTCTTCTTTTAGAGAGAGCACCCCTAGTACAACACTCTTTGCCCCTCTTCCTCCAGGAACCCCTATTCGAATAGGAGATTCATGAAGAAAAGAAGTCTCTTCTATGATGTTCTTTACATAAGGGATAAAGGCTTCATTTGAATCGATGAGTAACTTTTTCATATTCTTATAATATAGACAAAAGAATCTCTAAAGGGAACTCTTCTACCCTATTATATCTAGTTTCCTCGCTTCTTTAGCAATGATTTCAATAGCGTAAGAAATTTCATCACTTGTATGAACTGCCATACAACTTGTACGTAAGAGAGATCTTGAAGGGGGAACTGCGGGTGAGACTACTGGATTAACATATACCCCTTTTTCAAAGACACTCTTCCATAGCATGAAAGTTTTATCGTTGTCTCCAATAACGAGGGGGACAATTGCTGTTTCACTTGTTCCAATATTAAATCCAAATGATGAGAACCCTTCTCTCAACAGAGAAGCATTTTTTTGAAGAGCTTGGACAAGGTGGTTATCTTCTTCAATGATATCGAGGGCTTTCATAGCAGAAGCAATATTTGCAGGAGGCATCGAAGCACTAAAGATAAGGGGACGAGCTACGTGTTTGATGTAGTCAATAATATCTGCATCTCCTGCAACAAAGCCCCCAATAGAACCAAACGATTTACTAAAGGTACACATCACAAGGTCTGCTAAATCGAACTGATTTCCATAATGTTCGCCAGTTCCCCTCCCCGTTTCTCCTATTACCCCTAGGCCATGAGCTTCATCTAAATAAAGGGCTGCGTTATAGGTATCACAGAGAGTTCTGATAGCACTAAGGTGGGCAATATCCCCTTCCATTGAGAACACTCCGTCGATAATAACTAGTTTATTTTCTCCAAGTGGAATCTTTTTTAGTACTTTTTCTAGGTCTACTAAATCATTGTGTTTGTAACGATGAAGATTGATTTTATTAAACATACCTTGGGCAAGAAAAATCCCATCCATGATTGAAGCATGATCGTATTTATCAACTATTACATGGTCTCCCTTTTGAAGGAGGGCAGAAATAGCTCCTAGGTTTGTTTGATACCCTGTTGTAAAACAGAGAGCTGCTTCTTTATGAACAAAGGTAGCAAGGCGATGTTCTAATTCCTCATGCATATCGAGGGTTCCATTCATAAACCTTGAACCACTACAGCTCGTGCCATAACGAGAAGCTGCTTCTAGGGCAGCTTGTGCTAATCGAGGATCATTTGCTAACCCTAAATAGTTGTTACTGCCAAGCATAAGCATTTCATTACCGTTTATATAAACTTTTGAACCAGCACTTTTGCTGATAGGATTAAAAAAAGGATAGAGTCCTGCATTGCGTGCATCATTAGCTAAAGTAAATTGAGAACATTTGTCAAAAAGTGAAACACGATTCTTTTGATTCATAATAAAGATTCCTTTATTTGGGATAAGGATAGAATACTTACATTCAATTAATTATGACAATAAATAATAATATGTTCAAGTAAGAAGCTCTTTCCATAAAGATAGCTTTTTATTAAAAGAGAGAGGATATGCCCTTGAAGTACTTACTCCATAGTGAATAGGGATGTTTTGTGGAATAGAATCAAGATTTAAGAGGTATGTATAAGCTTTTTTTCCATTAGCAATAATTTTTCCTATATGGGGGTGGGTGTGAAAGAATGACGAAAAATCATTAACTGTCTCTTTATCTATAGTACTG
>SABI01000347.1 GCA_009929055.1 Spirochaetia bacterium
GATAAAGAATACCTAAAGGTATTCTTCGCACTCGCTCCGCTCGGCGATTCATTTCAGGACTTTTCTTCCACATTCCTACCACTTGATTGCACCTCGTAGAATTTTTAGACCACTCTCTTCCACAGTTTTGACTGTACTCCTATGTAGGGAGGATTGCGGCATGACTCTCACTTCCTTACCTATTTCAGCGTCCAACTCTGAGGTACTTGGTGAGGTCATTTGAGAGAAAAGAGACCCTTTAAGGGTGGGTTCGCTCTATAAATTTATTTGCTCCTCATAAAGTACTTTGACTTTTATTTTATTCAAAAGACTTGAATAAACAATCAAATTTCTTGCGACTTCTCTATACATAGACACATAGACACACTACAGGCACTATATACTGCGGCTTTTCTTCATAGTCATTTATAATTATACATAGTGGACTATAAGTCTTTATATTATATCACTTTTAAGCACAAAAATAATTGCCGAAACTTAGAGCGGATATAGTGTTCCTACAGGGGAGGGGTACTTTCCTCTCATATACTCTTATATAGCCTACCGACCTACCAAGTAGGTCTGCACAACGCAAAAAAAGACTCCCAACCATTTCTGGTCAGGAGTCCTTATATCACAATAATTTACTCTCCACGCACTTCTCGTAAATTTCCTGCATTTGTTCAATCAAATCAGGTAACATTTCAATCGGGAAATTTATGCCTTTCTTAGTGAACCCTGTGTACACTTCGGTAGTCTGAAATTGTCTTATATCACACATAGGGAGTCCTAACTCCCCGCCCCGCTTCACGGATAAAACAAACTTCCTCGTTTCATCGACTTCAAGCTCTAAAGGCTCAAATTCGTCCCTATATGCGTCAGACGGTAGTTTATTAGACTTACTGCTTTTCTCCGCTTTCTGGGACTTCTCAGGCTCTTCTGCCACTGTTTTAATCACGGTTGGTTTCTTCAATTTAATCATTTGACCTCACACTCTCTTTCTGGCTCTTCGCCACATTTTGTTGTTCAGAGTTAAACACTCTATGGAGTCCACTTATATTGTGACACCTAAGTGGACTCTAACAATGCTTAACTGATTAGTGCCCCCCCCCGTTTTCTGTGCATAATCTTCTGCTATGTCATATCCCTCAAGAATAGTCTTGACTGTGGAATACACATCATTGAAGATTGACTTACCTGCGTCTGTCACAGAATCGGGAGCTGTCTCCACAAACTCTTTGAACATATCAAGGACTGTTTCAAGGACTTTGCAGTCCATCTGAGTCAAAGTGCCACTTTCAATCTTCTCAAGCAAAATGCTATAAGAAATAGCTTGAAGCATTGCACCCTGCTCGGCTGTTGCTACTGCGGCTGTTACCACTACTTGCCCCAAAAATTCTTTCTGCTCGTCTGTCACAACAAGGACTCTTTCCATCTCTTTCATGTTATGTACCTCAACTCTCATAATATTTTGAAGTGTCTAAGCACTTCGTCCAAGACATTACAGGAGTGAGTCTGTAATGTCCTGTATCGAAATGTTTAGGAATTAGTTTCGTAAGTGCTCCTTGCACATGGAGTCAAATAGTAGCAACTACCTGTCGGGCAATCATGGTGACTTATTCTAAAAAATAGTCCCTTACCGTAGTTACTACACTCTAAGGTGAAGTCACCACCTGAAAACAAACTACTGATAAGTTGTCTGCCAATGTTGGAATAGTCATCTACACTGTTAAACTTCTCTAAGCAAACATACTTATAACCACTGCTTCCCCGCCAGTTCAAATTCACACCCTCAACTTTAGCACATAAGGTCTTGAATTTACGAGCAAAGACTTCACCAATAGCATAACAGCAATCATCATAAGCTTCCTCATAGATGTAACTATCATTGTAGACTTTCTCCCGAATTTGTTCTTCGGTCATATCTTCATCATAGTCAAAGTCCTCACGATTCTCCATGCGGTGCTTAACTTCTGCGTCAGTTACCTCATAGTCTGCGTAAGAAGCAATTAACTTGCCGACTTTACTCATATGAAAATCTCCTCTCTGCTATATGGATAGAGAATATCAAGGTCATCTTTTAAGAGTTCGTCCGCTTTCTCTTCGGTACGTCCGTTCTTCAATAAATTCATCTTCTTTTGACTTTTGGTCAATTTGAAAATAAATCCATTTTTATCACAGGAGACTACTAAAGTCCTTGCTTCGGGTATAGCTGATAAACACTTCAAAGCTCCTGAGATTTCTACAGAACGTCTCTCCTGCTTGTCATTGATACACATGAATTTAGAAACTCCTGCTTGCATAGCACTCTCAAAAGCAAGAATCAAGTTAGTCCTATGGACTTCTTGACCATGCTTGAGTGTAACTAATTTGACTACAGGTATAGACTTAGTTTCCGCATATTGATTATGAAAATTTCTCATCATATACACTCTCCTTTCACTCACGACCTGTCATCATCAGGTGTAGTAGGTCATCTCTACAC
>SABI01000047.1 GCA_009929055.1 Spirochaetia bacterium
GTATTTGACTCTTACATCGCTTCTCTTAAAGCGATTATTGAAGAACAAACATTCTTAGATGATACTAAGTGGGCCCACCTATATAAGAAATTAACGAGCCTCCCAAAAAAAATCTCCCACAACATCTCTCCATCAGTTACCCTCTCTACCATGCATGGATGTCCTCCTGCTGAAATTGAGGCAATATGTTCCTACGTATTAACTGAGAAAAAACTCAATACATTTGTTAAACTTAACCCAACTCTTCTTGGCTATGATGCAGTAAGAGAAATATTAGATACCCTAGGGTATCAGTACCTCCATATAAGTAGGGAAGCTTTCTCCCATGACCTCCAATATGATGATGCCATTAGTATGCTCCATCGTCTTGTAGATCTTGCTAAGAAGGAAGGACGTGGGTTTGGAGTAAAACTTACCAACACACTTGGTTCAATAAACGACCAAGGGGTTCTCCCAGGTCAAGAGATGTATATGAGTGGAAGAACCCTTCTTCCTATTAGCACCAGAGTTGGTGCATTACTCTCTAAAGAATTTAATGGAAAACTTCCTATTAGTTATAGTGGTGGAGCAAATGCTTTATCAGTCCTCTCTATTTTTGAAACAGGAATTCGTCCTATTACCCTCGCTACAGATCTTCTTAAGCCAGGTGGCTATACACGACTTAAACAAATGGTAGAAATCCTTGAAAAAGACTCCCTCACATTTGATGCTACTACGATTGATGTACAAGCGTTGGAAAAATTAGCTTCTGAATCATTAAAGCTTGAAGAGACCCAAAAAGTCTTTAGGGGAGATGATACTGCCTCTGTTCCTACGAAACTTCCCCTTACTGACTGCTATGTAGCTCCTTGTGTTGTTGCCTGTCCTATCCATCAAGCTATACCAGATTATATTAGCTTAGTAGGAGAAGGGCGTTATGCAGATGCACTAGAGGTAATCTACGACACAAACGCCCTTCCTAACCTCACCGGCTATATTTGTGATCATCAGTGTCAGTATCATTGTACAAGACTCGATTACGAAGGGACTGTTCAAATCAGAGAGATGAAGAAGATTGCTGCTGAGCAAGGTTTTGCTGAATATGTGAAACGATGGGAAAAACCTGAAAAAGCAGATATTAAAGCTGCAGTAGTAGGAGCGGGTCCTGCTGGACTCTCTGCCGCCTACTTCTTAGCACGAGCCGGGTTTGACGTTACTGTATATGAGAGAGAAGAAAATGCTGGTGGAGTTACCCGTTACGTCATACCAGACTTTAGATTCCCAGAGAGTGCCCTCCAAGCAGATATCGATTTTATAAAAGCTCATGGTGTTGAATTTGTCTTTGGAGTAAAACAAGAATTAATCACAGTAAGTGCATTAAGAGAGAAAGGATTTGATTACCTCTTTTATGCAGTAGGAGCTGAAGTTGACAATGAAATTCCTCTTAAAGGGGAGAAAGCAAAAGTCATCGCTTCCTTGGAATTCTTAAATGCCTACCGAAGAAAAGAGAACCTTAGCTTAGGTGAAAGCGTTGTTGTTGTTGGAGGGGGAAATACTGCTATGGATAGTGCCCGCTCTGCCCTGCGTGTCCCTGGAGTAAAAGATGTTTCTGTGGTCTACAGAAGAACAGAAGAAGAGATGCCTGCAGACTTTGAAGAGTATGAAAATGCAATTGCTGAAGGGGTGAAATTTATCTTCTTAACAAACCCAGAAGAATTTAAAGAAGATGGAATACTTGTTTGTAGAAAGATGAAATTAGGTGAACCTGATGCTTCTAACAGGCGACGCCCTATAGCAACAGATGAAACAGTTGAATATAAAGTAGATACCCTTATTACTGCAATCGGTGAAAAAGTAGATGGAAAACTCCTTAGTTGGTTTGGTGTTCCTGTTACCGACAAAGGGTGGGCTGAAATGGATAATGAGACTCTTGAAACTACAGTAGATAGAGTCTATGTCATTGGAGATGCTCAAAGTGGCCCTTCTACTATCGTTAGATGTATCGCTAGTGGACGAAAAGCAGTAGAAGCAGCAATCGATAAAGTTCTTGCTTCATATGAAGAAGGTGATGAAGAGGATGAATGCGATTGCGATGAACATGATCCAGATTGTCATTGCCACGATCACGATCACGATCACGATGATGACGAAGATGATGAAGAAGAACTTACTGATGAAGAACTTGAAGAAATCATTGTTGCTGAAGATGACTTCTTTGCCACCATTAGAAGTAAAAAAGGGAGGGTAGCTTTAAGTATTGACCCTGCTAACATCGAAGCCTTTGCAACTCGTGAATCAATCAGATGTGTAGAATGTTCTTATATTTGTAATAAATGTGTCGATGTATGTCCTAACAGAGCAAACATTGCAATTGATATGAGAGAGAGAAATGACCTATTTGCTAACCCATTCCAAATTGTTCACATTGATGCATTTTGTAACGAATGTGGTAACTGTGCAACCTTCTGTCCTCATGTAGGAAAACCGTACAAAGATAAGCTCACCCTCTTTAATTTGGTAGAGGACTTTGAAAATTCTGAAAACCCAGGTTTTTATGTTACACAAGAGAATGTAGTTGTGAGACTTGATGGAAAAGTTCACACCCTCGATATCGAAGAAGATGGAGCTTTAAGTGAAGGCATTAGTGAAGAAGTGAGCGCTATTATTGAAGAGATTATGTTGAACCACACCTACCTATTAGGTTCTGTGGATCTTTAAGAAGGAGAGGAGAAATGGCATATACAATATTAAAAAATGGATCAGTAGTACAAACAATTCCCCCCTACAAAGTCTCTTCGGGCATGGACGTTGTAATTCAAGATGACCTTATTGTAGAAGTTGGAAAGAATCTTTCATCTAAATATCAAACAGCTATTGTGTACGATATGAGTGGAAAATTAATCCTTCCAGGGATGGTGTGTTCACACCATCACTACTATTCAGGACTAAGTCGAGGAATGCTAGTAAACAGCGGCCCTCAAACAGATTTTATTCAAATCCTCAAAGAATGGTGGTGGAGAGTAGATAGAGCCCTTGATGAAGAAGCCCTCTACTATTCATCTCTTATTTGTTCTATTGATGCAATTGCAGCTGGAACTACTACCTGTATTGACCACCATGCTTCCCCCTCATTTATTGAAGGCTCTTTAGAAACTATTGCAAAAGGGATGAGGGAAGTAGGTCTTAGAGGGGCAACTTGTTATGAAGTAACAAATCGTAATGGGGGCCTTGATGAAGTAAAAAAGGGAGTGAAAGAAAACATCGCTTTTGCTAAGAGTGTAGATAAAGAGAGAAATTCAGGAAAGAAGCCTTTAGTTGAAGCAATGATAGGAGGGCATGCCCCTTTTACCATCTGCAATGATGGCTTAGAACTTATGAAACAGGCAGTTGATGAAACTCATCGAGGGATACACTTGCATGTTGCAGAAGACAAATACGATGTGACTCACTCACACCACATGTATCATCAAGATATTATTGACCGACTCGACTCATTTGGACTGTTAAGTGACTCTTCCTTGTTAGTTCATGGACTCTACCTTAATGACCATGAAATAGAGAAAATGAATGAAAGAGGAGTCTTTTTAGCCCATAACCCAAGAAGTAACATGAATAATGGAGTTGGCTATTTCTCAAAATTACAAGATGTCAACAAGCTCCTTCTTGGAACTGATGGATGTGGTGGAAACATGTTTGAAGAAATCAAGCTAGCCTTCTTTAAACACAAAGATAATGGTGGTTCTTGGTGGCCATCAGACTTTGTAGAAGTCCTCTCTAGGGGAAACTCTTTATTAGAAAAGTACTTTGGTGAGCAGTTCGGTATTATAGCTCCTGGCTACAAAGCAGATATCACAGTTGTAGATTACCATAGTCCTACCCCTTTTGTTGACGATAATATTGCTACCCACATTGTGTGGGGGATGAGCAGTAATGCCGTTGAATCGGTGATGGTTGAAGGGAAAATGGTGATGCATAAGAGAGAATTTAACCTCGACTTGGAAATGATTTATGCAAAAGCTGCAGAGAGTGCAAAAAAAGTGTGGAAAAAAGTAGATACTTTATCTGCTCATTAAATAAAAATTAGAAATTCATCTTATGAAAGATGAAATAAAATGTAGGAGTTAACATGGCAATTAATGAACAAATCAGAACAATGGCTGCCCAGTATCGACAGTATACCGCTGAAAACCTTTCTAAGATGGTAAAGGTAAAATCGTATAGCAGCAAAGAAGAAGATGTCTGTCGTCTTATTGTTACACTATGTGAAGAAGCCGGATTCGACGAAGTAAGAATCGATGGTCTTGGAAGTGTAATCGGTCGAGTAGGATATGGGCCAAAAGAGCTAGCTTTTGATGCGCACATTGATACAGTTGAAGTAGGAAACCTCGATAACTGGGACTTTGACCCATTTAGCGGCGAAATTAAAGATGGCAAAGTCTTTGGTCGTGGAACAAGTGACCAAAAAGGTGGAGCTGCTTCTATGATTACAGCCGGTAGAATCTTAAAAGAACTTGGCTATGGTGGAAAATATAGTGTCTACTTCACATTCACCGTCATGGAAGAAGATTGTGATGGTATGTGTTGGAAATACCTCATTGAAGAAGAAAAATTCAAACCAGATTTAATTGTTTCAACAGAACCAACCTCTTGTCGCCTCTATCGTGGACACAGAGGAAGGATGGAAATAAGGGTATTCTTAAAAGGAATTAGTTGTCACGGAAGCGCTCCAGAAAGGGGCATTAGTGCAGCATATAAAGCTTCCCGCGCAGCCCTTGCCATAGAACAACTCAACAAAGACTTACTTCCTGATGAAGATAACTTCCTCGGCAAAGGAACAATTACTGTCTCCCAAATGGATGTAAAAGGACCTAGCCAATGTGCAGTCCCAGACTATGCAATGCTCTATTGTGACAGGCGCTTAACTTGGGGTGAAGATGCAGAACTCGCAATTAGCCAAGTAAAAGAGTATGTTTCTAAAGCAACAGGCGATAAACCAGAAGATATTATTGTCGAGATGCCTATATATGAAAAACTTGGTTGGACCAATTTAGATTACCACCAAGAACTTTACTTCCCAACTTGGAAACTTGATCGAGATCATTACCTCGTTGAGTCTGGTGTAGAAGCTCATAAAGCCCTTTTTGACAAAGAACCAGTTGTGGATAAGTGGACATTCAGTACCAACTTAGTAGCAACTACAGGAAGACACAAGATTCCAGCTATTGGTTTTGGCCCTGGAGATGAGTCTCAAGCCCATGCTCCAAACGAAATTAACCGTGTGGACGATTTAGAAATTTGTGCTGCATTTTATGCAATGCTTCCTTATACACTAGAGGCACATAACTAGAAATAGGAAAAAAGCTAATTTAAAATGGAGTGGTAGGACTTAATGAAATTTTTAAGTCGCCACTTCATTTGTTTCTGTATATATTAGAATACATAAAGTTTTTTTGTTTTGAACTGCTACCATTTTTACTTTGGAGGTTGCCTATGCATCAAGGATCGATTGGAAAGCCAATGCGTCGAGTTGACGCTATAGCTAAAAGCGCAGGTACATTACGATACATAGCCGATTATACATTTGAAGATATGGTCTATGCAAAGATGGTGCGCTCTACTATTCCAAGGGGAAAGATTCTCAACATCTCTATTCCAGAGCTCCCAACTGGATACCACTTTATTTCTTATAAAGATATCCCTGAAGGGGGAATAAACCAACTCGTGATGATCAAAGCAGATCACAAGTGTTTTGCTGAAGATGAAGTAAGATATATTGGAGAAACTATTGCTCTTTTGGTAGGACCTGATCGAGAAGTATTAGCATCCTTAATTGAGAAAGTTGAAATTACCTACGAAGAGAAACAATACTCTGTTACCATCGAAGAAGGACTCGCCTGTAAGGGGGGCCCCTTTGTAGGTGATAACAACCTGTTTTGTGACTTCACTATCAATAAAGGGGATATTGCAAAAGCTTTTAGTGAAGCAGACCAGATTATTGAAGATGAAATTACCACAGGATGGCAAGAACACGTCCACCTTGAAACAAATGGGGCAGTAGCCCTTCCTGAAGGGGATAAATTTGTTATCTATGTAAGTGCTCAGTGCCCATTTTATGTGAGAAAATCTATAGCTTCATTAATTAATCGTCCTTATGAAGATGTTATAGTGCGCCAAACAGCCACAGGTGGTGCCTTTGGTGGAAAAGAGCATTTTCCTGATGTTCTCGCTGGACCCTTATTAGTTGCAACCTATGTGATAAAAAAACCTATTCAACTCATATTTGATCGTTTTGAAGATAGTGCCTATTCAGTAAAAAGACACCCAAGTAGAACTCGGTTTAAAACAGCCCTCGATAAGAGTGGAAATATTACTGCAATGGATATCGATGTTGTCTATAACGCCGGGGGCTATGAAACCTGCTCCTATGTTGTCCTTCAACGGGGAGTATTTCATGCAACGGGTGTCTATCATATTGCCAACTCTAGGGTAAGAGGAAGAGCTGTTGCAACAAACACCTTCCCCTCTGATGCCTTTAGAGGATTTGGGGCACCACAAACCCTCTTCGCAGTTGAAGTTCATCTTAATCACATTGCAAAAAAGTTAGCAATTGATCCATTAGAATTCAAGAAGAGACACTTTTTAACTCAAGGAGATAGCACCGTAACAAACGGTCATATTTATGAAAAGGTAGTCCTTCCAGAAATGCTTAGCCAAGTTGTTACCTCTAGTGGGTACTATGACAAAATAGAAAAATATAAAGAAGGAAGCTACAAAGGAATAGGAATATCTTTCTATAACCACGGGGGAGCTTTTACAGGGAACGGGGAAGAGAAGATTATTAAGGCAAAAGTAAAGCTACGAAAGAATGCTAACAATACCGTCGACATCCTCATTGGTTCTACCGAAATGGGACAGGGCCTTCAAACAGCTCTTATAAAGATTGTTGCTGATGCATTAGAAATTGAGCCGAAGTTTGTCCGTTATCCTCAACCAGATACCTCAATAGTTGCTGACAGCGGCCCAACAGTTGCTTCTCGCTCCACCATGATAGTTGGTAAAATTGCTCAAAGGGCTGCCTTAGCACTTAAACCAAGAATGGGTGAAGAGGGAGTTATCACTGTCCAAGAAGAATATGAACACCCATCAGGGTTCCCATGGGATCAAGAAACCTTCCAAGGAGATGCCTATATTGGATATGGGTGGGGAGTATGTGCTGTAGAAGTTGAAGTTGACCCCCTTACCCTAGAAGTGCAAACGAAAGGAATTTGGTCGAGTCATGATGTTGGTATTGCTATTGATGAATTAATCGTACATGGGCAAGTCAATGGAGGAATAATTCAATCCCTTGGTTATGCTGCTATGGAGAAACTCGATTTTAGTAAAAAGACAGGATTCAAACAAGTTGGCCTCTCTGATTACATCATTCCAACAAGTATGGACTTTCCTTCTCAAGTATCAACTCTTGTAGATAACCCTTATGAATTTGGCCCATCCGGTGCTAAAGGAATGGGAGAGCTTGTATGTAATGGTGCTTCATCTGCCTATATAGATGCAGTATCACGGGCAATTGGTAGAACAATCTCGTCAATACCAATTCCACCAGAAACTTTAGTGGAGATTATCTCATGATAGATGAAATACGGTTTACCTTGAACTATAAAGAAGTAGCCATTACCTGCAACCCCTTAAAAAGACTTCTTGATGTCTTAAGAGAAGATTTTGGTCTCTTTGGAACAAAAGAAGCATGTGGAGAAGGGGAGTGTGGTGCTTGTAGTGTATTAAAAGATGGGAAGATTGTTACTACCTGTATGATTCCTGTTGGAGCAATAAAAGGGTGTAATATTGTAACTATAGAAGGGCTCAGAGAGACGAAAAGGGGCCAAACTATTATTGAATCCTTTGCCGATGGAGGAGCTGTTCAATGTGGGTTTTGTATCCCAGGAATGATCATAGCAGCAGAGAGTCTTTTATCTCACCATCCCCATCCAACAGAGGAAGAGATTCGACTCGGAATTGCTGGGAACCTTTGTCGATGTACAGGGTATGACCTGATAGTTGAAAGTATTAAATTAGCTTCAAAAAGAGGGGAGGGCCTATGGTAGAAACGTGCTATATCCCATTAGATCTAGAACAAGCACTACGGGTGAGAAAAGAGACGGGAGCGAAACCCATTGCTGGTGGAACAGACCTTATGGTTGTTCACCGACGAGGAACTGGGGTAGTTCCCACCTTCCCATGGCCTGTGATGATTATTACTCAACTCAAAGAGCTAGAAGGGATTACTGTCGATGATGGGAATATTGTCATTGGAGCCCTTACCCATTGCCATGAAATTGAAGATAGCCCTATAGTCCCTTATGCTGTAAAAGTTGCAGCAAGTTTAATGGGGGCTCACTCCTTACGAAACATAGCAACAATAGGGGGCAATATTTGTAATGCCTCCCCTAAAGGAGACCTCCCTGTTCCCCTTATCATGATGGATGCACAGGTAGTATTAGTGAGTGCTACAGGAAAAAGAGAAATTCCCTTAGATGAATTTATCGTAGGGGCTAAAGAGACACTTCTACAAGATGATGAAATTCTTACCCAAGTTCGAATCCCTTTACCAAAGAACCCATATACATATGTATTTTACAGAAAGATAGGGACACGAAAGGCAAACGCAATAAGTAAGTTAAGCATGAGCGTTGCTATTACATTAGATGAAAAAGGGACCATTACTGATTTTAGAGCAGCCAATGGGGCAAGTGGCCCCAAAGTTGCCCGTAAAAGAGAAGTTGAAAAAATTATTATTGGAACCAATGTAAAAGAATTAGAAGAGAACATTCCAACAATTGTAGAGGCTTATAATGCAATACTTTCTCCTCATGCAATGCCTGAATATCGCAGGTCTTCAACGAGGCGTATGTTAGAGTATTTTTTACATAAGGTAGGAGAACTACCTCATGAAGTAATAATTACCTAGGAGGAACCCATGAGGAGTATTACAATCGTATTAAAAGATATATTTCGTCTCGTCACTGATACCACAAAAGAGGCTCTTATTCATCAAGACCTTTTTATCGCTGGTAACAACGTTGAGAAGATTGTTCCAACAGGAACACTCCCTTACCCCGCTGATTGTAGAGTTATTGACTGCTCTAAGCATGTTGTTATGCCTGGAATGGTCAATACCCACCACCATTTTTATCAAACACTTACTCGAAACCACCCCGAGGTGCAAAATGTAGAACTTTTTGACTGGCTCACTCACCTCTATGATGTGTGGAAATATGTTGATGAAGAGGCTATCTACTACTCTTCCTTACTTGCAATGAGTGAACTTGCTAAAACAGGATGTACCCTTACAACAGATCACCACTATCTCTATCCGAGAGGATTTAAGGGAGATTTGATGGGTATACAGTTTGAAGCAGCTAAGAGGTTAGGAATGCGCTTTAGCCCAACTCGTGGCTCTATGTCATTAAGTAAAAAAGATGGAGGTTTGCCACCAGATTCTGTTGTTCAAACCCTTGATGAAATCTTACTCGATAGCGAACGTGTTATAAACACCTACCACGACCCTAAAAGGGGGTCAATGTCTAAAATAGTTTTAGCTCCCTGCAGCCCCTTTAGTGTTACTAAAGAGTTAATGAAAGAGACAAGCAAATTAGCAAGAACTCATAAAGTTGCTATTCACACCCACTTAGCTGAAACTCGAGATGAAAATGACTTTTGCATTTCAATGTATGGTAAGAGACCTTTAGAATTGATGCAGGAATGTGACATGATAGGATCTGATGTCTTCTTTGCCCATGGTATCCACTTCAATGACTCTGAACTTGATCTATTGGCCCAAACTCATACTCATATAGCTCACTGTCCATCGAGTAATATGAGATTAGGTTCTGGAATCTGTCGGGTAAAAGAGATGTTAGAAAGGGGTATTAACGTAGGAATCGCAGTAGATGGTTCAGCATCTAATGACTCTTCAGATATGTTAGGAGAAGTTCGTAATGCCCTCCTTCTTCAGAGGGTTGAAAAAGGGGCTAATGCCCTAAATGTGAGCCAAGCCCTCACTATGGCAACAATTGGGGGAGCAAAGCTTCTTCAGTTTGAAGAACTAGGTAAGTTAGAACAAGGGTGGATTGCAGATATTGCTATCTATGATGTCCACACATTAGGATATGCAGGGGCCCTTAGTGACCCAGTTGCAGCTCTTTTATTTTGTGGCTATGACCATCAAGCAGAATACTCTATAATAAATGGAGAAGTCGTAGTAGATAAAAAAGAAGTGCGAGGCGTTAATCAAGAAGAACTTATCTCTAAGATTAACAGTATTAGTGAAAGATTATTAAAGAAAGCACAGAGAAAGGAGTCATTATGATAAGCGAATTCATTAAAGGTGAAGGAGTACAACAAGCCCTTAAGGAGATCCAAAAAGGGGGATTAAGTGCTGGTTTTATTGCTGGCGGGACAGAAATACAACGACTAGGAACCCAGAAAAAATATACTAAAGTTGTGTCTCTACACTCAATTAGTTTAGATACCATTACATCAGATACACAGAAAGTTGTGATTGGGGCTATGGCTACTTTTACTCAAATGGCAGAAGATTCCCAAGTCCCCTCTTATCTTAAAGAAGCTATTAAATTTTGTGGCTCTTTTACTAAAAGAAATATGGCAACAATTGGGGGCAATATTGCCTCCCTTAGAGATGACTCATACCTTATTCCCACACTCTTAGCAGCAAAAGCACGAGTTCATATTGGAGATATCTCAGTTGATGGCGAGTATAGTGTTGAAAATATTCCACTTAGAGAATATATAGAGTTTAGAGAACACTTTATGGGCTCTCTCATCCTTGCTATTGAATTAAATAGACCAAAACGAATTGTCTTTTCACAACGATTTGCTCGAACAGTACAATCTCCTGCTGCTATTACCGTCTCTTTTGGAGCCGGTATTGAAGAAGGAACTTTAACTGATGTAAGAATATTTGCAGCAATTAAGGGTACTGGCATTATTAGACTCAAGAAAGTGGAAGAGGGGATTGCTGAAAGGCAGTTTCTTACTCCTGAGGATGTAGCTACTGTAGTAAACAGTGAAATTGCTTTTGTTGATGACATTACAGGGAGTGCTAGTTATAAACACTACATATTAGGTTCGAGTGTGGCTCACCTCTATAAGAGATGTCTCGAATTAACACAGGAGGAGGCTTAAGTTATGATTATTACCCTTACAGTTGATCATAAAAAGATCACTACAAGTATTAAACCAAACGATACCCTTAGAATGCTCTTAGTAGCACATAATTTTATAAGTGTGAGAGATAGTGATGATAATGAAGGATTTGCAGGGAGCGATACAGTTATTTTTAACGGCAAACCTATCTACGCTAACTTGATGTTAGCAGCTCTTGCAGATAATAGTGAAGTGCTCACCGCTCATAGTCTAAGTAAACTAGGAAACCTCTCTATTGTCCAAGAAGCTATGATAGATAGTGGAGTTGTTCAATCTGCCTACAATGCTCCAGCAGCAGCTTTGTTACTCACCTGGCTCCTCGAGCACAACCCTAATCCATCAAGAGAAGATGTAAAAGAGGTGTTGTCAGGAATCTTTATTAGAGATACTGGGTATGAACACTACTTTATTGCAGTTCAGCTTGCAGTTGAGAAGATGAGAGATGGAAAGTACTCTACCCCTATAGCTCCTGAGTTCAGAGAACATTTAGACTATATAGGGAAAGTCAAACCTAAAGTAGATGGAAGACAATTAGTAGCAGGGTGGAAAAGCTTTGTTGAAGATAGAGTTGAACCTAATGCTGCTAGCCTCATTATGCTAAGGAGCCCTCATGCTCATGCCTATATAAATAAAATTGATACAAGTGAAGCAGAGAAGATTCCTGGAGTTATTACTATTATTACAGCCTTCAACTGCCCTGATGTCTATTACATGTCAGCAGGACAAGGAAACCCTGAACCATCTCCATACGATAGGCGTCTATTTAACAAAAAGGTTCGTCACGTGGGAGACAGAGTTGCCGCTATTGTCGCTCGAAGTGAAGCTATTGCAAAAGAGGCGAGAGAAAAGATAAAGGTTGAGTATGAAGTACTTGCACCTATCTTTACTGTAGAAGAAGCAATGGCTGAAGGGGCTCCTGTTGTCCAAAATGGAGTAGCTGAATATTTATCAGGAGCACCAGATAATTTAAGTGAATACAACAAAGGTGTTGATGAAAGGGAAGGGAAAATTATCTACCCATTCCCCCTCCATGCAAATAACCGAAAGAATGTAGCCGCTGCAGCACACGGTAGTATTGGCGATGTTGAAAAAGGATTTAGTGAAGCCGATGTGGTGATAGAAAGAACCTACCAAAGTTCTCAAATTCAATGTACCCCACTTGAACCTCACCTTGTATTCTCTAAGATGGATAATGATAGACTCGTCGTCCATGCTTCAACCCAAGTTCCTTTTCACCTACGAAGAATTGTAGCTAAAGTGTGCCAAATTCCAGAAAACAAAGTACACATTGTTAAAGAAAAAGTAGGGGGTGGGTATGGAAGTAAGCAAGATATCTTAGTTGAAGATGTTGTTGCCTATGCTACATATATCACACGAGAGGCAATATACTATAGAAATACTCGTGAAGAAGAGTTTATTGCAAACTCAACTCGCCACCCAATGAGAGTAACAG
>SABI01000048.1 GCA_009929055.1 Spirochaetia bacterium
ATGCAAAAGGAGAAGAGTTAATCATTAAGCACTTTCTTGATTCTTTAGCGCCGGTGTCAATTTTTACCTCACTTATGAAAGAGAGTGAAAATCCTATTCGGTGTGCAGATATTGGCTCTGGTGGGGGCTTTCCTGCGATTCCTCTCTCAATTGTATGTGGAGAAACCCATTGGTCTCTCATTGAGAGATCAAAGAAAAAGTGTGGCTTTTTATTGAACGTTGTTGCCTCTTGTAACCTTTATGGACGTGTGGAGGTTTTAGATAAAGACCTGAAAGAAGTACATCAGCAATATGATTTTATTACATTTAGAGCTTTTGCCTCAATTAATGATATTCTCTCAAGTTTACAAACAATAGTAACTCCTCGTGGAGTTATATGTGCCTATAAAGGAAAGATAGAGACTACTTTTGAAGAACTTTCGTTAATTGGAAATGTAGTAGGGGATACATCAAGTGGAAGTGTCGGCCCTTTTAATTATCAAATAGTGCCTGTTAAGGTTCCTTTTTTAGATGCATCTAGGCATATATTACTGTTGTCATTACATGAAAAGGGAAAAGGATGATAGATTCAATACATATATTTCAAGCAATGATTCTTGGTGTAGTGCAAGGTATTACTGAGTTTCTGCCAGTGTCGAGTTCAGGTCATCTGATTCTTGCGCGTCACTATTTTAATATGCCTGAAGTCCCTCTCCTTTTTGATGTATTTTTGCATGTTGCAACCCTCATTGTAGTCTGTTTTTTTTATCGATCCACAATTGTTTCAATGTCTATCGCCCTTATACATTTTATTACACGTAAAATGAGTGATGAAGACAAAACCTATCTGCGATATTTCTTAACAATAATTGGAGCAACTCTTATAACAATTGTAGTTGCTCTTATTCTTCGAAAAGTGATGCCAGAGGGGGAAAATGTTATTTTTGTTGCTATTATGATGCTTTTTACTGCTCTTATTCTCTTATATCGCCCTAATAAGGAGAAAAAGCTTAATGATGATTTTTCTCAGCTTCGATTGCGCCATTCAATTATTACAGGGCTCGCACAAGGGTTTGGTACTCTCCCAGGTATTTCTAGATCAGGAATTACTATAAGCTCAGCCCTTTATAGTGGAATGAAACGAGAAGTTGCAGGAGAATTTGCATTTGTTCTCTCTATTCCTGCAATACTAGGAGCACTTGTCCTTGCCTCATTTGATTATGCTTCTACCCCCGTTACTATCTCTCTCATGCCTCTTCTTTTTGGAAGTTTAGTTGCTGCTATTACAGGATTCTTTTCATTAAAAATGTTATTATGGATGATAGGTAAAGCTCGACTTTGGATTTTTAGTATCTATCTCCTATTGTTGAGTATTACGATACTTATCACATCACTATAATGAGGTTGGAGGGATTGGGTGAAAATTAGAACTGCAATTGCATCAGGGTTAGCTATTCTCTTTATGTTAATAAGCATTCTTCTTTTTATCTCTCAATTTGCCCCTCCTTCTATTACACAGAACATCCCGTTTTTTAATTATGTTGAATTAGTTACTTCTTTTACTCAACAACACCTTTATATTGAAATAGCTTCAGCAACTATTAATCTTTATCTTATTCCCTCTATTTCTCTTCTATATGGAATATTTTTCCTCATGACACGTAAAGGGATGAGTTTTTGGTGGATGGTTCCCTATAGTGGAGTCTTTTACTACTCTTTTTATATCCTTAGTCAACTCTTAAGTAAGAATAGGGCACCTCAGCTCATAATGGAGAGGCTGAACCAAGCTCCCACCATGGCCCTTATCTTGGTAATTCTCTTACTATTATTAGAAGTAACTCTCTTTATTCTTTTTTCTATTCTTTCAGGCAAGCTCTACAAAAGGGCAAAAGAGAAAAGAAAAGGGATGAATACAATAGATAAGAAGAAAAAAAGAGCCAAACGAGAGGACAAAGAGGTAAAAGAATCTATTTCTAAAGAAACAATTGAAAAAGAGGTCTCACAAGAGGCAAAACCTTTAAGCTTTCCAGAAATAAAGAACGTTCCTGGTTTACAAACAATAAGGGCAAAAAGTGATACTCAAGATGAGATGTATGTGGGGAAATTGAACAAACTCCCTGATGAAACTTTTATATTAACCAGTACTCCAATTGGTATGATAGAGGATGAATTAGTAGAGGAAAATGTATCACTTACATCATTAAAAAGACAACTTAAACTTGATGAAAGTACAAAAGGGGTGAGAGTTCCAACTTCGATGCCCTCTTTTCTCAATACTGTAAAAGAGAAAGAACAGCAAAGAGCAGTTGAAGAATTCAGCCCTATATCTACTAAAGAAGAGACAATCTTCCCTAAAAAAGAGAGCCCTTTACCTACTAGCCAACCTGTCAAAGTACCTGAAAATAGCCCTATAAAAGAAGAAGTAATAGTTGAAGATGATGATATAGATTATGTAAGTGGAGTAGGGGGATTAGTCTCAACTGTTGATGCTCCTTCATCACTTTTATCAAGGAAGAAAATTAATTACCAATATCCTAGTGCCGATTTATTAGATTCATATCCAAATCATACAAGCGAAGTTGATCAAGAAACTATTGATGCTGGGGAAAATTTGATGGAAACTCTAAAAGAGTTCAAAATAGAGGCTAAAGTTTCAGCAATTGTGAAAGGCCCTACTGTTACCATGTATGAACTTACCCTCGCTCCCGGGGTGAGAATTAGCTCTATTAGTAACCTTGCTGATAATATTGCAATGGAACTTGCTGCCATTAGTGTGAGAATTGTAGCTCCCATTCCTGGTAAGCAGGCTGTGGGAATAGAAGTCCCTAATGCTAAAAGATCAATCATTGGGTTCAAAGATCTCCTCTCTAGTGTAGCGTCTCATTCTTTCCACCTTCCTATGATTCTTGGAAGAAAAATAACAGGGGAACCTGTTGTTATGGACCTTACCCGAACTCCTCACTTATTGATTGCAGGAGCTACAGGTTCTGGTAAGAGTGTATGTGTGAATTCCCTTATTTCTTCACTTCTCTATTTTAAATCTCCTAAAGAGGTTCGACTTATCTTAGTAGACCCTAAGATTGTAGAACTCAGAATCTACAACGGAATCCCTCACCTTTTAACGCCTGTAATAACTGAACCAAAGAAAACTATAAAAGCCCTTGAATTTTGTCTGTTTGAAATGGAACGACGCTATAAACTTCTTAATAGTCTTGCTGTTAGAAATATTGGTGCTTATAATACAAAAATTGCTCACTCAAATATTGCTCGAGAAAAACTTCCTTACATTGTTGTCGTTATTGACGAGTTTGCCGATATCATGACAACGGTGGGTAAGGAGTTAGAGACTCTCTTAGCACGCCTAGCAGCTATGGCTCGTGCTGTTGGTATTCATCTTGTTCTAGCGACTCAACGACCTAGTGCCGATATTATCACAGGGATTATTAAATCAAATATTCCAACAAGAATAGCATTTAGTGTCTCAGGACAAGTAAATAGTAGAATTATTATTGATGAGGGGGGAGCAGAAAAACTCCTAGGTGGAGGCGATATGCTCTTTGTTCCTAGTTGGGAGCCCTCTTCAACACGAATCCAAGGGGCTTTCTTGTCTGATGATGAAGTTGAGCGAGTTGTTAATTATGTAAAGAGTCAGGGAGAACCAGATTACCTCGATGAAGCATTCTTTGAAGATGAAAATGAGAATGGCCGTAATGGAGATGATGATGAATTTGATGAAGGTAGTGATGAGGCTATGAGAGAAAAAGCTATCAAAATCATCATCGAACGTAATGGAGCTAGTGCTTCTTATCTTCAACGAAGGCTCAGAATAGGCTATAATAAAGCTGCTCGCCTTATCGAAGAGTTAGAAGATGAAGGGATTGTAGGACCTTCTCGTGGAAGTAAACCAAGAGAATTATTGAGAATGCCCGATTAGATAAAAAGGTTAATATATGAATACTCATAACTATGCAATTGTTGATAAAAAAATAGTAAAAAAAGAATTAGCAACTCTACATATTTCTTCAGTCTCCCTTCAATATGCTTTTAGTGTATATGAATCGATAAAAGTAATTTCCTCTCAACCAGTGTATGCATTAGATCATATTCACAGGTTGTTTAATTCAGCAAAAGGAATTGGGCTAGAACACCCTTTTTCTAGTGAAGACATTATACTCTCTTTATTTGAATTAATTAAAGCGAATGAGATAGAGAATGCTACTGTGAGGATATTATTAGCAGGGGGAGAGAGCCACCTTTTTATTACAAGTGAAGCAATGTTGAGCTATCCGCCGACCCATTATACTCAAGGAGTAGGAGTTACTACCTATCAAGGAGAGAGATTCCTCCCTTTGTATAAGACAAGTGCACTGTTGATGAATTATCTTGCTTTAAAAGAAGCTAGAAGTAAAGGATGTTTTGAGGCTCTCTTAATAGACCGAAACAACGCAGCTTTAGAAGGAACTCGAAGTAATCTTTTCGCCCTTAAAGGAGATGTTTTTTATACAGCTCCTTCTAGTGAAGTGTTAGAAGGGGTAACGAGAGATAAAATACTTAAAGCGATAACGCACCATTCCTTTTCTCTCTCTTTTACCCCAATACCATTAGAAGGGATCCTCCTCGGTATATATGATGGATTATTTCTCTCATCCACGAGTATGGGAGCTCTCCCTATTTCCTCTGTTGATGGGATAAAAATCCCTATGGAATGTGATAAAATTGCATTAATCCACCGTCAAATTAGAGAATGGGAGATGGAATCACTACCATAACTTTTGAAAACAAAGTATAGTTGTTGTATGAAATTTAATGAATTACCGTTAGATACCGAAGTATTAAAAGGTGTCGAAAAAGCCTCATTTACTAGCTGTATGAGTGTACAAGAACTAGTGTTGCCCCAAACTTTACAAGGTAAAGATGCGATGGTGCAATCTAAAACAGGAAGTGGAAAAACTGCTGTATTTCTCCTTACTATCCTCCAAAAATATGGAATCTCTTATAATAATAAAGATAAAACCCTCCCCGTTGCCTTAATTATTGCCCCTACAAGAGAACTTGCAGTACAAATAGAAGCTGATGCAAAAATTCTCAGTTCTGGTTTTAAAAACTTTAGAATTGGCTGTTTTTATGGGGGAGTTGGATATCAAAAACAAGATAAGCAGATAGTGGAAGGGGTAGACCTCATCATTGGAACTCCAGGAAGGATTCTTGATTATCAAAAAATGGGGAAGCTCAATTTTAAATCAATTAATACCTTCGTTATCGATGAAGCTGATAGATTATTTGATATGGGATTTTATCCAGATATTCAAAAAATGTTTACCATGATGGTAGATAAAACAAAACGACAGACAATGATCTTTAGTGCAACACTCTCTAACAGAGTGAGAAACTTAGCATGGTCGTATATGAATAATCCTGTTGAAATAGAGAATCAACCAGAAGAAATTACCGTTAATAACATTACCCAAGAATTATATCATGTCTCTAGTGATGAAAAGTTTTCTCTTTTATTGAGACTTTTATCAAAAGAACAACCAGAAAATTGTCTTATATTTACTAATACTAAAGCAAAAGCGGTAGAAATAAGTAAACGCCTAGGGGTGAACAATTATGCAGTTCGTTATTTAATGGGAGACCTTCCTCAAAATAAGCGGCTTCAAGTTATTAATAGGATGAAAAGTGGAGAACTGAAATTCTTAGTAGCAACCGATGTTGCTGCACGGGGATTACAAATAGATGATTTAGCACTAGTTGTTAATTATGATATCCCAGAAGACTTTGAAAATTATGTCCACCGAATTGGACGAACAGCCCGTGCTGGAAAGAGCGGTAAATCAATTACCCTAGCCTGTGAGGAATTTGTGTATGGGCTTGAAGGAATTGAAACTTATATTCAGATGAAAATTCCAGTAATATGGACTGATGAGAAAGAAGTTCCTCTTGTAGAAGATAAAAGTAAAGGGATGAGATTTAGAGATTTAGTTGATCAAAGTGAATATGCCTCTAAATATGTAAGAAAAGGATCTTCATCCCACCAGGGTGGAAGAAAGAAAATTTCAAACACTACGGTAGCACATAAAAAAAGTAGTGAAAGAAAAAGTGATTATAAAGGCAAGGCTCAAGGTAAAAGCTCTTCTTCCCCAAAACGTCCTGAATATAAAGGGCAAAATCAGAATAAAAGAGCTGATTCAAGTAGACGTCCTGATTATAAGAATAATTCAGCTCCCGCAAGTAAAGGTGGAAAGAGCTACCAAGATATCCAAAAGATGAATCTAGATGAACGGATGGCCTACTATAAAAA
The DNA here is from genome assembly GCA_009929055.1 of Spirochaetia bacterium. Lineage (GTDB taxonomy): Bacteria > Spirochaetota > Spirochaetia > Sphaerochaetales > Sphaerochaetaceae > SABI01. The sequence goes on from SABI01000048.1 coordinate 6,281, forward strand.
TACCTATGCAACCGAAGGAATGATTTCAACTACTACTCCTAAAGTTGCTAAGAAAAAGAATCCCGTACAAAAAAGGGAAAAGGTAGTTTCAAAACCTCAAGCTAAGCCAAAAACAAAAGTAGAGCCAATTATTGTTGAACAAAAAAAAGAAAGCAAAGAGAAGAAAGGAGGCTTTTTAACTCGTATTTTTGGTAGGAAGAAGTAAGATGCTTAAACGTTTCATTTCTTACTATCGTCCATACAAAGCTCTTTTCTCTCTTGATATGATTGCTGCAACTGTAGGAGCCCTCCTCTCTATTACATTCCCTCAAATAACTCGAGAACTATTACGGAACTATATTCCTAATAAAAACTGGCAAATGATGGTAATTCTTTTTATCATTATGTTCAGTATTTATGTAGTTCAAATATTTACTACTTATTTACGCGTGAGATGGGGTCATATCATGGGTGTGTATATGGAAAGTGATATGAGGCAAGATCTCTTTGAACACCTTCAACGTCAATCATTTACCTATTTTGATAACACTAAGACAGGACATTTGATGTCGAGGATTACCAATGATTTATTCATGATTACAGAAACGGCACACCATGGCCCGGAAGATCTTCTTATCTCTATAACCGTTATTATTGGCTCTTACATTGTGATGTTTATCAACAATGTACCCCTTGCCTTCATCTCTATTATTCCCCTCCCTTTTATGCTTTTTTATGGCATGCATTATGGGAGAAAACTTAAAGAGGGGTTTAGAGCAGTAAGAAGTACTGTAGCAGATGTAAACTCTGTAGTTGAAAACTCTATCCAGGGAGTGAGAGAAGTACAGTCTTATACGAGTGAAAAAGAAGAAAATCTAAAATTCATGGCTGTTAACCAAGTGTTTCAGCAAGCTAAAAGTGATCAGTATAGGATAATGGCTCGATATGAATCAACGATGATGTTTTTTAGAGAGCTCTACTATTTTGTCACCGTAGCTGGTGGTGCAATTCTTATCTATGTCGATATTGTTCCTGTGTATGACTTTGTTGCCTTTATCTTATTTGTCTCAGTTGTATTACCACCTATTGATCGTCTAATAAGCTTTACAGAACAATTGCAGCAAGGAATGGCAGCATTTGAAAGATTTATAGAAGTGATGGATATTCAAAGTGATATCAACGATATTGAAGGGGCACAGGAACTAAACATTAATTCAGGGAGCGTGCAGTTAGAGCACGTTACCTTCTCTTACGGAGAAGAAGAGGATACTGTCCTCGAGGATGTTAGTTTAAACATAGCAGGGGGATCAACTGTTGCTATAGTTGGAGACTCTGGAGCAGGTAAGAGTACGTTGGTTTCCCTTATTCCACGTTTTTATGAAGCACAGGCAGGACGGGTTCTTATAGATGATCAAGATGTAAAAACCCTTACTAAGAAATCTTTGAGAGGTCAAATTGGGGTTGTTCAACAGAATGTTTTTTTATTTGATGGAACGATTAGAGAGAATTTACTCTATGGAAAAAAGGGTGCAAGTGATGAAGAGCTTTATGCCGCCCTTGAAATGGCAAGCCTTACTCAGTTCATCTCTAGCCTTCCACAAGGACTCGATACATTAGTGAAAGAACATGGGACGCGCCTTAGTGGTGGACAAAAACAAAGAATTTCTATTGCTCGGGTATTTTTAAAGAATCCAAAAATAATTATATTTGATGAAGCTACAAGCTCTCTCGATAGTGAAAATGAAAAGCAAATACAAGAAGCTTTTATCCGTCTTGCAAAAGGGAGAACAGCGATTGTAATTGCTCACCGACTAGCTACAGTAAGAAACGCAGATATGATATATGTAATAGATAAGAAAAAAGTGATTGAACAAGGAAATCACGCTTCTCTAGTTGCATTAGAAGGTCAGTATGCTAAACTTTACAAGCATCAGTCCTTATAAAGGAAGGAGGATATCATTTTGAGATATATTCAAGTTGTTTTTGCCTTTATGATTGTTATTCCAGCTCTACTTATTTCAATGGTAGTTGCAATTTTTCCCTCATTTGTTATGCGCCTTATTGGCCTTAAAAAAGCTGCAGATGCCTGGATGTTTCTTAATGCTGTTAATATATCAAAAGTGATCCTGTTCTCACTTGGCACAAAAGTGGAAACACATAATAAGCACCTCATTCCCCCCAAAGGCTCTCCTGTATGCTTTGTTGCAAATCATCAAAGTGCTGTGGACATTCCTGTTACTGTAGGTTTTCTTAATATCTGGGCTGGGTTCATTACTAAAGCAGAACTAAAGAAAATTCCTATCGTGAGTTCATGGATTAAAGCAGTTCATTGTGTATACATTGATAGAAAAAGTCCTAGGTCGGCTATAGAAGCAATCTTCAAAGGGGTAGATAACATAAGAGGTGGGATTCCGATGTTCATATTTCCTGAAGGGACTCGAAGTAAAAATGGAAAAGTTGGAGAATTTAAAACAGGCTCTCTTAAATTAGCCACAAGGGCAAAAGCCATTATTGTTCCTATTTCTATTAGTGGTACAAGAGAATCATTTGAGGACAAAAAAGGAATTGGAATTCAAAAAATTGTTCTTACGGTGAGTGAACCTATCGACACATCTGTTATGAATGAGACAGAACTAAAAGAGCTTCCTACTACTGTGTTTAATGCTATAACAGCCCCTTTACTTCTTAATTCATCCAATTAGGAATTCTTTTAGAATGATTGATATTAATCACCTAGATTTCTCATACCCTCATTATGGAAAAGTAGCCCAGAATTCTTCTCGATTCGTATTAAAAGATTTTTCTTGTAGTGTCAGGCAAGGGGAGAGGCTTCTTATTATTGCTCCACCCGATAGTGGAAAAACAACCCTAGCCAAAATTCTTATATTAGGAATTCCTACCTATGGAGGAGGGGAGTTGAAAGGCTCTTTTTCAATAGATGGAAAGCAAATGAGTGAATTAGAAAGTTATGATCTTGTTGAAACTATTTCCTATATTGGGCAAAATCCGCAAGAACAACTCTTGATGAACACCTGTAGTGACGAGATTATTTTTCCTCTCGAGGCATTAGGACTGGAGAAACAAGAAATAAAAAGAGCTCTTATCACTTCTTTAGAACATTGGGGATTAACTCAATTAGCTGATGTGCACCCTCAAGAATTATCAGGGGGGGAACGTAAAAGACTCTTATTAGCAGTTTCTGAAGCAATTGATGCTAACGTATGGATTTTAGATGAAGTGTTTGATGACCTCGATGATTATTATAAACAAAAATTACTGACCGCACTAAAAGAGAGAAAAGGGTGTAGTATTACCTTTGCTTCGAGATTTCTCCCTGAATTTACCAACTTTTTCACTTCTATAGGAACCATAAGAGAGGGTTCTTTTTCGTACATAAGTGAGAGTGAGATAGTTGATGAGCAAATAAAGGAAAAAAAGAGAAAGATTTTGAGGGAAAAGCATTCCTCTTCTCATTTTTTAAGAATGGAAGATGGAATCATCGTTCATGAGAGGAAGTCGGTGAAAAGTGGTTCTGTGTTTACCCTTAATGTTGACGATTTTCATGTAGAACAAGGGGAAATAGTTGCTTTAGTTGGACCAAACGGGTCGGGGAAAAGTACCCTTTCTAGAACTCTTTGTGGCCTTGATAAAATCATGCAAGGAACCATTTCAGTTGATAATATGGCCATGAACCAACATCAATTAAAAGAGAGGGTAGGATACTTATTCCAAAATCCTGATTATTTCCTTTTCTTACCTACTGTATTTGACGAATTAACCTTTTCACTTCGAAGTAATACAAAGATGAGCCATAAAGAGAAAGAAGAATTAGCCCTTGAATGTGCCAATTTATTTCACCTCAACCTCACTGATAATCCAACAATGATGAGTTATGGAGAGAGAAAGCGACTACAAGCTGCAGTATATTATCTTCTTAAAAGATCTTTTCTTATCATCGATGAAATTGATAGTGGCATAACCTATACCCAAGCATATGAAATTATTGCTCGATACCAAGAATTAGGATGTGGCCTTATTATTATCTCTCATGATGCCTCTTTTGCCTCATCTCTAGCCGATAGGACCTACGAGATAGTAGATAACCATGTTCTTCTTAGGAAAAAGAGATGATAAGTAGTACCTATATTGCAGGAAGAGGATTCATCTATCATATAGATGCAAGGGCTAAATTGCTGTTTGTGCTTCTTATGTGCCTTGAAATATTTCTCCCTTTTTCTACTATTGGAATGTACCTCATTGTGGCGTGTTGTATCGCTATTGCATGGTATGGAACAGGACTAAAGCAAGCTCTTTCCCCCTTAAAAACAATTCTCCCCCTCATTATTATCATGATACTCTTTACCCCTTTTACCTATATTGACTCATCAGCAGTAATTGTAGTTAAGGGGCTAACAATAGCAACATATGATGGACTTTTCCATTTAAACTTATTGATTGCTCGCTTTACTGCTATCACTTATCTCACCACTCTTTTTGTGTGGACAACGAGCATGAGTGATATAATGCTCACCTTTCGTTTTTATGGACTTTCTTATAATGGAGCTTTAATCATTACCCTTGCTTTTCGATTCATTCCATTTATTGCTGACTCATTTCATATGATTAGTGATGCCTTCTCATTAAGAACACTTAAGGATGTAGAGAACCAGAAAAGAAGTCGTTTGTTCGACATCCTTCCCACTATTTCATGTGTCCTTGTGTTTGCCCTAAAATCAATTCCCAATTTAGCGATGAGTTTAGAACATAGGGGATTAGGAAGAGGGAATAAAAGAAGCAAATACCATACAATACATGCAAAGGGAACCCTCTTTACCCATCTATTCATTTGCGTTATGATTGCCACAACTTTTTACCTCGTGTTTTCTTACTAGAAATCGAGATATTACATACTTAAATTTTGGAGGATAATCTCATGACTCAAAGACAAAAACGCCGTCCCGCCCTACAAATAGCCCTTGTTGCAATTCTTACAGCTATTACTGTAGTCTTTACCTTAATTGTAAGGGTTCCTACTCCCATCAAAGGGTACATTTCGTTAGCTGATGTAGTGATTACTTTTAGTGCTTTTCTTTTTGGTCCTCTTACTGCACTAGTTGCTGGGGGACTTGGAACAGGTCTTGCCGATATTATTGGAGGGTACGCACAATGGGCCCCTTTCTCCTTTTTAATCCATGGTCTTCAAGGTCTTTTGATTGGTCTTATTGCGAAAAAAGGATCTAAAAGTGGCTATTCAATTGATTCAAATTTATCTCTAATGATTTTAGGTGGTGTCGCTGGAATGGTTGTGATGGCTGGGGGATATTACCTCGTTGGTGGTATGTTCTATGGATTTGAGCCCGCTCTAGTTGAAATCCCATTAAATCTCATCCAGTCTGGTGTGGGAGTTGTCCTTGGTATTGCTGTTTCTAAAGGGGTGAGTAAAGCATATCCTGCAGTTCGTGAGTTATCTTGGTAATTTATTACCTTTAAGGGAGTATATAGATGGAGAAGAAAGAGCACGATACAATTGTAGTTCTTGATTTTGGAGCTCAATATAGTCAGTTAATAGCAAGAAGAGTAAGAGAACAACATGTATATAGTTATATTGTTCCTTATACGACTAGTGCCCAAAAGATTAAAGAACTTGCCCCTAAAGGGATTATTTTTTCAGGTGGACCGATGAGTGTTTCAGTTGCAGGCTCTCCTCGTCCTGATAAAGAAATCTTCTCATTAGGTATTCCAATTCTTGGCATTTGTTATGGCCTCCAAGTAATGAGTGTAATGAATGGGGGAAGTGTAGAAAGACCCGAGAAGAGAGAATATGGGTTCGCTCACTTGAACATAGTTGAGACCCATTCTTCCCTATTGAAAGGGGTCGATAATAATTCTGTTGTGTGGATGAGTCATGGTGATTCTGTTAAAACATTATTTGATGGAGCAACGTGTACAAGTTCAACAGAGAACTGTGAATTTGCTGTAGTTGAAGATGAAAAGAATCAGATGTATGGAGTTCAATTCCATCCAGAAGTAGTCCATACTCCAATAGGAACCACTTTATTAAAGAACTTTGTTGTAGATATCTGTAAAGCAAATCAAGACTGGTCTATGGAATCTTTCATCGAAACTGAAGTGAATCGTATTAGAGAAACAGTTGGAGATAAGCAGGTTCTTTGTGGTTTATCTGGAGGAGTTGACTCCTCAGTTGTTGCAGCTCTTTTACACAAAGCAATAGGGGACCAATTAATTTGTGTCTTTGTAAATAATGGACTACTTAGAAAAGGGGAAGCAGACCTTGTTATCTCGGTCTTTAAAGAACACTTTAACATACGATTACAGTACGCAGAGAGTGAAAAACTTTTCCTTGATGCCCG
>SABI01000049.1 GCA_009929055.1 Spirochaetia bacterium
GGTTAGTAATAAGGATAGTATCGTGTCGTTTTATAAGGGCTGTATTTGATATTTTCTCTCTTATTGCTTCAAAAGAATCACCAAGTTGATTTAAAGCTCTCTGAACCCACTTATTTCGAGTTTTATCATCAAAACTAGAGGAGTAATGCTCTACATGTAATTCGTCCAAGGGAACTTCATTTTGAGCCTCTCGTCGTTTAAGAATTGTTTCATTCATCTTCCCTTCATACCCTATAGAAGAAGGATGATAAAACACATTCCCTTGCATAGAGGATGGCAGGTACTGTTGAGCTACCCAATGATCTTTGTATGCGTGGGGATAAAGGTACCCACTTCCATGCCCAAACCCTTTGCTATCACGAGAAGGATCTTTTAGGTGATTTGGAACATCTTTAGTTTTTTCAACCTCTACACTTTTTATTGCATCAAAAAAAGCCATTGTTGAATTACTCTTTGGTGCTGTCGCAGCGTATATAGTGGCATGGGAAAGATGAAATCTTCCTTCAGGGAGTCCAATTCGATCAAATGCTTGGGCATCTGCGAGGATAACAGAGATCGCAAAAGGGTCAGCAAGGCCAATATCTTCTGTTGCACTTATTAATAATCTCCTGAATATAAAGGAGGGGTTCTCTCCTGCAACTACCATTTTAGCTAACCAGTAGAGAGCTGCATCGGGGTCACTTCCCCGTATTGATTTAATAAATGCACTAATGGTATCAAAATGGTAATCCCCTTCTTTATCGTAGAGTACTGCCTTTTGTTGAATGCTTTCTTCAGCAATTTCCTTGGTGATATACCGGGTAACAGATGATTGTTCTCCACTCTCTTCATCAGTTTCAATTGCAAGTTCAAGGGCATTGAGTAATGATCTTGCGTCTCCCTGAGCAACGCTGACAAGATGCTCCAAGGCTCCTTGTTCAAATTCTATATGCCACTTTCCGTAGCCTCTCTCTTTATCGTTTATAGCTTGATAAGCAATCTTTTCTAAGTCTTCATCTTTTAGGGTAAGAAGCTGAAAGATTCTAGAACGTGAAACAAGTGCTGGGTTGACTTCAAAATATGGATTTTCAGTTGTTGCTCCAATTAAAATACATGTTCCATTTTCTACATGTGGAAGTAGTGCATCTTGTTGGCTCTTATTCCAACGATGAACTTCATCAATAAAGAGTATAGTTCTTTTACTATAATGGTCTAATCTGTTTTTAGCTTCTTCTATTTCATATCGGAGTTCTTTAACTCCGCTTAATACCGCATTTATTGTTGAGAAATGGCTTTTAGTGGTATTTGCGATTACTCTTGCTAATGTGGTTTTTCCAGTCCCAGGAGGGCCATAGAGGATGATTGAAGAGAGTTGATCTTTTTGTATTGCTCGTCTCAACAATCTTCCTTTACCAATAATATGTTCTTGCCCGATATATTCATCGAGTACTCTTGGTCGCATTCTATGAGCAAGTGGCTGGTTTAACAATTCTTCGTTGTGTTGAAAGAGGTTCATGATGTAATTATACTCATACCTGTTGGGCTATTACAACTCATGGGGTGTTCCTTATTTGCTAAAGAGGCGAATATAGGGAGAATCATATGTTGGGGCTAAATATCTAATAATAGTTTCTTGAATTGCCATTTCTTTTATCAGTTCGCTCACAATAAATGAGACAAGGGCTGTATTATCCCAATTACCTAAAACTTCTTTTTTATCATCGGTTTTTAACTCGTTCTCTGTGATAATATAGGCATTTATTATTGTAAGAAATTTATTGTAGGTGGTTATTAGTTGTTTTTTTGAGTTTAATTCTTCTTGTAGATATGTTTCAAGTGAAAGAGATAGCTCATCTTTGAATAATGTTGTTATAGAATCTTTCCTTCCTATTATATAGGTGTAGGGAGATTCAACTTCTAGTTCTTCAATCCAGAGATCCTTTTCTATAAGAAGTGTATTCAAAATAGTGTCTAATTCTTCTTTTAGTTGCTGTATAAATACATCTATCCGTTTTTGAACTCCAGGAAGATTTTTCTCTTGTTCGAATTGTATTTTTTGTGTTTGTGTAAAAAGTGTAGTATAGGAAATGGCAGGAAGAGAGCTTTGAATCTTTTCAATAGAATTACTGGAGGTTTCCCTCATCATCTCCTTCAATGCAATTTGCCCCTCTTCTATTTGAATTTCATCGTAGATTATTACGGGGATAGTAGAGGAACAACTACCAAATAAGAGCAAGATGAATACTATATAGAGGATAGGTCGAATTTTCATAAAATTACTATACCATAAGGGGCCTGTTTAAGGAAATGCTATTGACCTTTGTTTACAATATGGTGAAATTATAGGTATTAAATAAGGATGGAGGATAGTATATGGCATCAATTAATGCATCTTTTCTTTCGAATACGAAAGTTAGAGAAAACTCTATATTAAAAAATGTGTATCTATGGATGAGTGCAGGTCTTACACTCACGGCTGTGGTTTCTTATCTTGTGGCATCAAGTAGATATTTAATGAATTTGTTCTTTTCATCGACCTTTAGCTTCTTGTTTTTGTTTATCATTCAAATTGGGATTGTAATGTATTTATCGACTCGTATTGAAAAGATGTCGTCAACGAGTGCAGTTCTCTCTTTTGCGGCATATTCTATTGTTACTGGGGTTACTTTATCTGTAATCGTCTATGCCTATTCCACCATTGTCCTTTCGAGAGCTTTTTTCACTACAGCACTCTTATTCGGTGGAATGAGTTTCTATGGGATGGTGAAAAAGAAGAATTTAGATGGAATTGGCCATTATTTAATTATGGGATTGTGGGGAATTATTGTTGCCTCCCTTATTAATCTCTTTTTTAAAAGTAGTGGACTATATTATTTGATGAGCTATCTAGGGGTTCTTATCTTTTTAGGCCTAACTGCATGGGATACTCAAAAGATTAAAAGAATGAATGATTCGTATGGTGCTTCTATGAATGAAGAAACGTATATAAAGCTCTCAATTATTGGAGCATTAATGCTTTATCTTGACTTTATTAATATTTTCTTATTCCTACTTAGAATATTTGGTCGAAGTAATAAATAAGAAGTAAGAAAAATAGTCCCATTTTATTCATATGTCTTTAATACGTTTTTAATACTAATTAATGATTAATTTTTCACATATTTTTATTAATAGACAAAGTGTCGATTCAGTGGTGGGATTGAAATCAGGATATCAAACATTTGATATCCTGATTTCGGCTTACCACTGAGCTAGAGAAACGCTGTAGTATTTCTTGGTTATCGAACACTACACCTTCCTGCTTCATAATAGACATATTAAGAGGTGAGCGCACCCACTCTCACGTCAATTCCACAGGCTTAAAGGATCTTCTCGACCCCATACTAGAAATCGTTAAGTACTATTATGATTACCTAGTATCTATAGTACGGAAGGATAAGATATATTGCTTCGAATATGTAATAAAAACTTCTAAAGAAAACTAAAATCATCCAAAAGTTCCACTTCTATACTTAATTTGTTTATCAATCTATTTTTTAACGTAAAAAAACCTCCGATTAAGGAGGTTTTCGTTATATGAATGGGTGTATTACCCTTGGTGTGTGAGGGAGATAGTAACAGTAGCTTCATACTTTCCTGCAGGAGCGAGGGCTGAAGCGCCAGGAGTCTTTTCTTGAATTTGAAGGAGTGTTCCTCTAAGGATTCCAAATTTGCTATTGGCAGCAGCAGGGATCTTGTCATAGTTTGTTATTACTTTAAGACCGATGGTGTTCTTTCCACTTGTTAAATCACTAGTGCTAATAAACACGCTTACAGTTTTTTGAGTGTTGTTAATAGCTGAAACATACCCAACATCTACAGGTCCTTTAAGGTCAAGGATGTTAATCTCTTTATCGATTGATGTTTTTATAGCTGATTCAAAAAGAGCTTTTGATTTGAAGTAATCGTAATCAATTTTTGCTGGACTGACACCAAAGACGGTATATTCTGCTACTGGAGCTGAAATGAGGATATATTTGTTGTTGTCTTCTGCGAATACTGATGTGGTTAAGAGTAAAAGGGCGGTAAGAATTAAGATTGTCTTTTTCATGTTGTTTTCCTTTGTAAGCATAATTGCTTTTTGTTTTAATATTTCAATGTGCTTTTTCTTAAGCACACTCGTACAGTATTGACACAAGTGAACTTATGTCAATACTTATTATAATAAAAATATATATTTTTTAATATTTTTTTATAATTTAGGTAAATATCTTATAAATACATATATAGAAGTACTTTACATATCTTATTATTAAAATTTACTTTTTACTAACATCTGTCAAAAATAGGAGATGCTAGTTTTACTATTTTTTTAGGTATGGTAGATAACAAAAAAACCTTACGATATTACATAAAATATTACATATCTATGACATAAGGAAAGAATACTACATTTTATTTTGATATGATGCTTTCTTTTTATATGAAGAATTTCATTTGTAAGCAAAAAAAATCTTGTATAAATGCTATGTTTCTTCACTTCTTTGATAGTACCACTGTTATTTTAATGCTATAATTTTTCACGGTGATGGTGAAAAATTGAACAAAACAGACAAAACAGAACAACTATTTATTCGAGATGTGCAGTATTATAAATTCTGTGCCTATGGGTTTCTTAAGAACCTCAAGTTCTTTGAGCCCTTTTTACTCTTATTCTTTCTTGAAAAAGGGATTACTTTTTTACAAATTGGAACCCTCTATGCAAGCAGAGAGGCATTAATTAATGTTTTTGAAATTCCATCAGGAATTGTTGCTGACTCTATAGGGAGAAGAAAAGTGATGGCCCTATCTCTCCTCTCTTATATCCTCTCGTTTATCATCTTTTTCTTCTCTCAATCGTACCTTTTGCTACTAGGAGCAATGTTCTTTTTTGCGATAGGGGAAGCTTTTAGAACGGGAACTCATAAAGCAATGATTTTTACCTACCTCAAAGAGAACTCTATGCTAGATCTTAAAGCACTCTACTATGGGCATACTCGATCATGGAGTCAAATTGGCTCGGCAATTAGCGCCCTTATTGCAGCAGCTCTTGTCTTCTATAGTGGCTCGTATGCCCCTATCTTTCTTTTTACTATTATCCCTTATGTTGCTGATTTCTTTCTAATCCTTAGCTATCCAAAAAGCTTTGATGAATATACCAGTCATAAAGAAAAGACGATACCTCAAATATTCAAAGAAGTATTTAAAGGGCTCATTGTAAGTTTTAAGAACATCACCCTTTTAAAAGGAATTGGAAATCAAGCAGTATATAGTGGATACTACAAAGCCGTAAAAGATTATATTCAACCGATTATTAAATCAGTAGCATTGTCTCTCCCTTTTTTTATCAAGGCAGACCAATCAAAGAGGACAGCTTTTACTACAGGGGTGATTTATTTTGTTATCTATTTTCTTACAAGTTTTGCTTCAAAATACTCCCACCAGCTTTCCAATCGCTTCTCATCCCCAGAAAAAGCTCTAAATAGTTATCTGTTTATTGGGGTCTTTTTTGGAGCAGTAAGTGCCCTTTTCTATTATGCACATCTTCCTCTTATAGCAGTAGTGTTTTTCTTAATGATATACATGATTGAAAATTTAAGAAAACCAATTGGAATAGCCTATGTTACTTCTCTTATGGATGAAGTTGCTCTTGCTTCCTTATTATCTGTTGAGTCTCAAGCAGAAACAGGGTTTGCAGTAGTGTTCTCTCTTTTGATTGGAATACTTACTACAATTTTTTCTCTTCCAATAGCACTCTTCTCAGTTTCAATTATTCTGTTGGTGCTTTCCCTCTTTTTGAGGTTGAAAGAAGTAAAGTAATTAGGGCTCCTTAATAGATGCATTCTCTTTTTCTTATATAAGAAGTGTTGTGCATAAATATTGCTATATAGCTTGCATATAGCCCATATAACCAGTATAAATATACAAGACTTTGTCGATTCATCCTTATTTTAGTGAAACAGTTGGAGGAAATTGTGAAAAAAATTCTATTAATAGGTCTTGTTTTAAGTGTAATGTTTAGTATCTGGGCAACCGGTCAAGGTGAAGGGGACGCTCCTAGCTACCCTAAAGGGGCAATTACTATGATAGTTCCTTACGGTGCTGGTGGTACAACTGATGTAACTGGACGTAAATTTGCCGTTGCTCTTCAAAAACAACTCAAAGTTCCTGTAACTGTTGTGAATCAATCAGGGGCATCGGGTTCTGTTGGAGCGAAAGCCGTATTAGATGCTAAGGCAGATGGTTATACAATTTTCTATACAGCTGATTCTTTAGGTACTCAAAGAGTCATGGGTATTAGTGATATGAGTTATAATGATTTTACCCCAATTATGGCAGTAGTGGATGATCCAAAAGTTATAGTGGTAAAGGGTGATTCTAAGTATGAAGATCTTGAAGATCTCCTTAATGAAATGAAGAATAACCCTGGAAAGGTGAAGATGTCCTACACAGGACCTGGGGGCTCTGGTCACGTTCAAGGGCTTATTTTTGAAGAACAAGGCTATGAGATGTCGATGACCGCTTACTCAAGTGGTGGAGACTGTATTATAGCTGTGTTAGGAGATCAGGTTGATTTTACTAACTCTAACTTCTCTACAATTGGCAAATATTTAGCGAGTGGAGACCTTCGTCTTATTGGAATTTCAGCCCTTAATAGACTTCCTGGGTATCCAGATGTTCCTACCCTTGCAGAGGTTGACCCTGCATTTACAGACTTCCTTTCGATTCCTTTTACCCCTCTTTCTCTTGTAGTTTCTAAGAGCATTGACCCTTCTGTGGTAAAAGTCCTTCGTGAGGCTTCTTTAAAAGCAGTAGAAGACCCTGATTGGATAAAGTTTGTGAATGAAAATAATCTTACCGAACTTTATAAAAAATATCCTACAACTGAAAAAATTCTCTCCTTCTATGATAACTGGGAATCAATTGTCACCTATTTATTACACGATGCAGGGGCAACGAAATATGACCCAGCTAAGTTTGGAATTAAAAGGATAAAATAGTAGAGTGAAACGGATACTTACTTCACTTAAAAACAACAAACACGCAACAGAAGGAATTCTCTTCACTTCTTTTGGAGTATTCCTTCTTATTTATTCTTTGTTTAATCATTATCAGATGAAGACACAATGGAAACTCTCCCCTTATCTGTTTCCAGTTCTCATTGCCGTAATCTTTATTATTACTTCAGTCTCTCTCTTTTTTAAAGGAAAGAGTGAGGCTCCAGTAAGTCGTGATAGAATCGATAAAAAAGGGTTGAAGAGTGTTGTCATCTTTACTTCTCTAGTATTCCTATACTATATTCTTCTTCCACTTGTTGGTTTTATAATCACTAATATCATTATGCTTAGCCTCTTCTTTGTTGTGTTGAAACTGAGATCTTGGTGGAAAGTTGCCTCTCTTTCTGTTGGTATAACTGTTGTCCTTTATGTTGTGTTTCAAACACTATTGCATGTACGATTACCCTCTGGAGTGTTTTAATGGATCAGTTATTTGTTTTTACCTACCTTACAGACCCCCGTTTTATCTTATTTGTCTTAGCAGGAGCCCTTTCTGGGTTATTCGTTGGGTCAATTCCTGGGTTGTCTGTAACAATGGCGACAGCGATTCTTGTCTCTGTAACGTACACATGGGCAACAACTGATGCTCTTGGAACAATTATGGGCCTATATGTTGTAGGGGTATTCAGTGGTGCTCTTTCTGCTATATTAATTAATATCCCAGGAGCCCCTTCTTCTGTAGTGACAACCTTCGATGGGCATCCTATGGCAAAGAAAGGTGAGGCATACAAAGCTTTAAAGATTGCTACTCTCTACTCTTTTGTTGGGAGCGTGTTTGGTCTTCTCATGCTTTGGCTTCTTGGTCTTCCTATCTCTCGTCTTGCCCTTAAGTTTCAACCGATGGATTATTTTCTGTTGGCTGCTTTTGGTCTTTCTGCTGTAGGTTCTCTTACAGGAGAATCATTCTTAAAAGGAATTATTAGTGCCCTCGCTGGATTATTTTTAAGTATGATTGGTCTCGATTCTGTCCTTGGAACACCTAGGCTCACGATGGGAATATGGAATCTTCAAACAGGAGTTCCGATAGTTCCTGCCCTTGTTGGATTGTTTGGTTTTTCAGAAGTTCTAACAGTAATTTCTGAGGTTGATGTTAAAGCTCAGGTCTTGGAAGTTAAGAAGATGAGTGTAAAAGTGAAAGATTTGATGAAGTATTTCACCCAATCCCTTTACTACAGTACGATTGGAACTCTTGTTGGAGCTCTGCCAGGGGCCGGGGGGCCGGTCGCTTCATTTCTTGCATACTCGGAAGCAAAGAGGATAGTAAAGCATCCATCAGTTCCATTCGGAGAGGGGGCAGAAGAAGGAATTGTAGCCTCTGAAGCATCCAATAATGCTTGTATTGGGGGAGCCTTAATACCAATGCTCACCCTTGCTGTTCCAGGAGATGCGGTAACTGCGATTATCCTTTCAGTTTTCTATGTTCATGGGCTTCAGCCAGGTCCAATGTTCATTCGCACACAACCAGAACTCTTTGGGGTAATTCTTGCTGGAGGACTTCTAGGATGTCTCTTCCTTTTATTAATAGGATTCTACATTGCTCCCAAGATGGTAAAAATTATTTCAGTACCTAAGAACATCTTGCTCCCTGTAGTAACAGTCCTTTGCATCATAGGCTCATATTCTTTTAATAATAGAATGTTTGATATCTTACTTATGATGCTCTTTGGTGTTGTAGGGTTCTTTATGAGAAAGAAGGGCTATTCTGTTGCCCCTATGACGTTAGCCCTCGTTCTTGGTGGAATGATGGACTCAAACTTTAGAAGAGCTATTTCATTAGCAGTTTCAGAAGATAATATGATAATAGCCCTTTTTGGTAGACCAATTACCATTATATTATTAGTTCTTACTTTCTTAACAATCTTTATGAATTTTCCTGTTTTAAAGAGGAAAAAGTAATAAAAGAGAATATCTTTTATATTTAGTTTATAGTTTTTTATCGTGAGGTTGAATTTTTATTCGACCACAAACCTATTTTTACCATTATTTTTAGCTGTATACATCAATGCGTCAACTTTTTCAAAAAGTTCTTCAAAAGAGTCTTCTTCATGAATAAAGAGACTTCCCATACTTACAAAAATATTTTCACTTTGAAATGTTTTAATTAGTAACTCGCATAAAGTAATTCCAATTTCTCTAGAGGCGATTTTAGGAAGATATACACAGAATTCATCCCCTCCAACTCGGCCGATGAGACTATCAACAAAGGGTATATTCTTAGTGAGAATATCTCCTATGAGTTGTAAAACTCGATCTCCTTCTAGATGCCCTTTTGTATCATTTATTATTTTAAAGTTATCAATATCGAAAAGAATACAGATGTCGATATCGTTCTTTTTCCTGAGTAAAAGACGATGTTCAATTTTATCGCGAATTGTTATTGAATTAAGAATTCCAGTTAAACCATCTATTTGGGCTAGGTTCTCAAGGTAGTTGTGTCTTTCCATCATCTTACTTATATCGATAATTTTTCCAATATAAATTAGTTTTGAAGTGTGTTCGGGAATTTTTGACGTAACTATTCTAAAGAATCCTGTCCTTTTATTAGGAAGTTCTAATGAAATAATCTCTGTTTCTTTATCCGAAGGAAGGGTTGAAAGAATAGAGGTGAGAGAAGAGTGAGCTTGCTCTAGACTTTGCAGAGTAGAAAATAGGGTCTTGAATTTTTCAGAGAGGAGAAGTTTATTTTTTGATTTGTTATACTCAAAAAGGTACTCATTAGAAACTTCAGAAATCGTTTTATATTTGCTTTTTTGAAAGTTAAGTTTTTTATAGGACGACAAGACAAGAAAAAGGGCAAAAGTGAGGAGACTAATTATGATTACCGAAATGATGAAGATTTCATTCCCATAAGTTTTAATGATTACACTAAGATTTAATTCTCGTTCAACTTCACTAGTTGCTGCAAGGATGATATTTTGTTTTTCATCAACAGTCAAAGAAGATATCGCTTTATTTATAATAGAGATGAGGAGTGGATCCTCTTTAATAAATAAAATTCTATATAATCGCTCTTCTTTTCCATGAGGGATTGTATAGATGTGTCTATATCCATTTTTCAATGTATAAAATGCAATAGAGTAGGGATTCCCATATCCGTAGTCGGCTATTTTTGAATCAACAGCTTCTATTGCTTGTTCTCTAGATTGAAAATAGATTGCGTTTTCTTCTTTAATACCTTGTGGCAAAGGGCTTCCAAAAGTTGCGGCAAATGTTTTATTTTCAAGGTTGTTTGAATCGACGCTGTTGTTTGCAAAAAAAATAGTATTTGAACGCAATATCGGTTCACTAACAGTATAGTTCTCTCGCGTATATTGATCGGGTATGCCAAATAGAATATCTGTTCCATCGTAATATGCTTTACCCACCTGGTTTAGTTCTTCATAGAGTGTGTATTCAAAGGTGAGTCCAGTTCTTCTAGAAATTTCTTCGAGTATTTTAATAGAAATTCCTTTAATTTCTCCTTTAGAATCAGTATATTGAATTGGACCAGAACCATCAGCACTTACCCCCTTTATAGGTTCACGAGAAGCAATATATTCGGTTTCTTGGTCCGTGAGAAATATTTGATCTCCAAAAGCAAGTTGTAGTACACAAAGAAAGAAGATGAAGACTAATATGAATTTAATATCTTTATTCATTTTAGTTCGCCCTATACATAGTATTTGATATATAAAATAGCTGTGAGTTTAACTATTCTCTGAAGTATCATTAAAGTCAAGAAGGTGATGCTTATTTATAAGGAAAAAGGGCGCTTTACAATTTTATTAATTAATATCCTTGTATATATGTTCCGTTCCATTGGTCACACATATAGAGAGGCATTCCCTTTTTATCACACCTATATCCTGTAAAGGAACCCTCTTTTCGAGTGAAAGAGAAGGCGCCGAGAATCTTTTTCTTATTATTAACTATCTCTCCAAAAGAGCCTGTACATACTCCTTTTGAGATAGTTCCTTCTAAAAAAGAGGTGGGACTATCTATTTCAATACCAGTTACTTTCCCCCCTCTTTCAATCATATTAAATTCTCCCCAATCAGTATTCCATCTTCCTGAATAAGAAGATACTTGAAGGACAGTGATGGCTTCTTCATCACCTATAATATCTCCAAATTGAGGATATAGTGTTATCGAAGAAGTCCCTATTATAATAATATCGTCAGGATCATAGTGATTATGGGCACTTTTGGGGCCTGTTACCCACCCTAGAAATTCTCTCTTTAACTTATCTGGGGGGCTATCTTTTATCACAACTTCATCTCCAGTAAAGTAACAATTTGCATCAATTTGGAGGCCTGGAATCTCTGTGGAGTAGATTATATTATAATATGGTTTTGTGGGTACATTATGGTAGAAAGGGGGAACGTTTTTAACTTGGCTGTTATAGGAGACAAATACACCATGATGTATTGTAGGGAAGAGGTCTCTTCCAGCGATTGGAAGTGCAGTATTTCTAAAGCGAATCTCTTCAAGGTACTCACATCCCATGAATACTTTTTCTCCAAGTCTCTGTATATTTTTTCCAATTGAGACCATAAAGAGAGATTCATCATATGCAAATGCTTCATCATCAATAATTTTAACAGAATCAGGGAGTATGATCTGTTCTAACATGAGGCATGCTGAGAAGGCTCTCTTTCCAATTTCTTCTACATTGTTTCCAAAGTGAATCTTCTCTAATGAAGTGCAATTTTCAAATGCCCCTTGTGGTATTGTTGTTATGTTATTTCCAATAGAGACCTCTTTCATCCAATGAAGTTTATTAAAAAGGCCAGGATCAAGGATTTTTACACTATTGGGAATGATGACTTTTTTTATTGTGCTGTGAAGAAAAAAATTATCAAAACTGGTGGAAGCTATCTGAACTACAGGATAAGAATTGATGGCTTCTGGTATTATTATAACCTCATCACCTACCAAACATTCGATGAGAACTGCTTCTGTACCACTTATACTATATGTCCATTTTTCATCATCACTAATAAGAGGATTTGCGTAGTCTGGTGGTTCATTATAAGCAATGTTTACAGGAAGAGAGCACCACTGATGATTAAATCCCTGAGAGTTTATCATCCGAGTAATAACTAATTCTGCATGGCCACCAATAGCAGGAGTCATGTATGATGTAGGGGCATTTCCTAAAAACCAGATATCACGAAGGTTATTGCACTCTGTGATAATATGTGGGCCAATTTTCTTCACAGTCGAAGGGATGCTGAGCCATTCAAGACGTTGTTCTTGGTAAAAGGGTATTCCATCGATAGCAACAACTTTTTTTCCATCGAGATAGGAGGGAACAGTTACTTTACGTTGGTTTCCTATATACTCGACTATTGTGATAGTAAAATCAGCATCATTATTAATTGTGTATCAAAAATTATCTCCAGTATAGAGTGCACTTGCTATAAGAGAATAAAAAGAGAAAAGTGAGAAAATGATGAGAAGAACTTTTTTCATATTGCTCCTCCTAATTCACTTCATTTATTCATGTACAGTATGTTCCTTTTTCTTGAAATTAAAAGAGGCAAAGTAAGTAATTCGAAAAAAAAGAGATGAGGG
>SABI01000348.1 GCA_009929055.1 Spirochaetia bacterium
GAGTGTGATTTGTTTGCTATAGACACATCATATCTTACGAGTACTTTTCTTCTAATGCCAAAAACTAATGTGTTGAGGAAATAAATATGAACATCGTATTAATTGGAGCTGGTAGTGCTCAGTTTGGTCTTGGAACTTTAGGAGATGTCTTTCAAAGTGAAATTCTCAAGAATTCTCATATAACTCTTGTCGATATCAACCAAAAAGCCCTTGATGTTGTCTATCAAAAAGGGGTCAACTTCTTAGCAAAGAATTCTCTCCCTTTTACTATTAGTCAAACAACAGAGAGGACTAAAGCTCTCTTGGATGCCGATGTTGTTATTATTAGTATTGAAGTGGGAGATCGCTTTGCCCTTTGGAATGATGACTGGTCTATCCCTCAACAATATGGGGTAAGTCAAGTTTATGGAGAAAATGGGGGAGTAGGTGGTATCTTCCATGCTTTGCGCATTACCCCAGTCATTTTAGCCATCTGTGAAGATGTAGCTCGACTGTGTCCTCAAGCATGGGTATTTAACTATTCAAATCCTATGACTGCTATCACTACAGCAGTATTAAGGCGTTACCCTGAAATGAAGTTTATAGGGCTTTGTCATGAAGTTCTCTCTCATGAAAGATATCTCCCTACTATCTTAGAGACTCCTTTTGATAATCTATTTCTTAGAAGTGGTGGATTAAATCATTTTAGTGTCCTTCTTGAAGCTCGTTATAAAGATACAAATATGGATGCCTATGGTGATATCTTAAAGAAAGCACCCCCATTTTTTGAAAAAGAGATTGGGTTCTCTGATATGTTAGAATATGTTCTTCGTACCGGGAAAGTACCTCATACTGAAGGAAGTACTGGCAGAACTCTAATCGATCATCCTTATAGTGCAAAACCATGGGCCGATAGGACTTTGTTTAAAACACTCCTAGAAACATATCAACTACTCCCTATTACAAGTGATTCACACCTTGGAGAATATATTTCTTGGGCAAGTGATGTCACTGATCATAAAGGAATTAAAGACTTTTATACGATTTATCAAATGATGTTGGCTCAAGAGAAACCTGAGATTGAACTACACCGAGATGAGAGACTTATTTTAATCATGGAAGGAATTGTTACCAATAGTGGGTATGAAGAACCTGCTGTAAACGTGATGAATAAAGGACTTATCCCCTCTCTCCCTTCCGATATTGCAGTAGAAGTTCCTGCTAGAGTCTATAGGACCCATATGGATGCAATAGCATTTCCTCATTATCCTAAAGGGTTCTCTTCCCTTCTTACGAACTACTATGGAACATATGATTTAACTGCTCAAGCAATTTTAGAAGAGAAGAAACATCTTGTGTTGCAAGCTGTTTTAGCAAACCCAGTTGTTCATTCAATTTATCATGCTAAAGAGATGGTAGAATTTATGATCTCCCGTCAATTACAGTATCTTTCTTATTTGAAATAATAGAAAATTATGTGTTGTAATCAATAAGGTAGGGGGGGATTTTATGTGTAATGAGGGGGGATTCATTTCCCTCCTTTATGAGCTTTAATAAAGTTTCAGCGGCGAGTGTTCCAATATGTGTAGGACCTTGACTTATCGTCGATAATTCTACATATCGAGCTCCCCTAGTTCCATCAAATCCTATCACCTTAAGGGAAGACCCTTTTTCTCTTACAGCCTTAATTACCCCTATAGCAATTTCATCACAATAACAAAATACTCCATCATACTTGTCATCTTGGATGATTTGTAATCCTACCGCATATCCCTCTTCTTCTGCTAAGACTGATTCATAGAATCCTACTGCGGCAAGGTATCCTTGTTTTTTTAACCCATCACGAAACCCGCTAAGCCTCTCTGCATTCCCTTTTGATGGAGGGACTATAGAGATATAGCAGAGTTTAGTAGCTCCTTTTTCAAGAAGATAGGAAGAGGCTAATATGCCCCCGCTATAGTTGTCTGTGTAGATGCAATGTTCTTTCTGCTGAATGTAATCAACATAAAGATATTTAATATTCCACCCTTTTAACAAACTCTTTTCTACCTCATTGAGGCCAAAAGCAAAAACCATGAGGGCTGATACTTGAGCATCTAATATTTTTTGTATTACTTTTGAATTATCTTTTTCATAGTTGAACAAGATAACATCAATTCCTCGTTCTCTGAATGTATGGTAAATAGTTTCAAATATTTCAAAGAAGTAGTGGTTTCCTAAATCAGGAAGTAATAATCCAACAGATGTTTCAACGCTATCATTTCGAGCAAGTTTGCTTGCTACAGCACTAGGAGTATATTGACGAGCTTTAATAACGTCTAATACTTTAGTTCGAGTTTTACCTGAAACACTTGCACTGTTATTAAGAACTCTTGAAACAGTTCCAATTCCTACTTCTGCTTCTCTAGCGATATCGGCAATAGTAGTTTTCTTTGGCTTCATTTCTTTAGTCTAGTTT
>SABI01000349.1 GCA_009929055.1 Spirochaetia bacterium
GACTGTAAAGCTAAAGAATTTTCCATTTTATTTGAATGTTAATGATTTGTTTTCGGGTGATACAATAAGATTGATAATTTGTGATTCTGTAGGAAGTATCTCGGTTACTGACTCTCTGTTGTCAATCCAGATAGGAGCGTAAAGGTTATATATCTTAGAGAAAGCATTGATAATGTCTAACCCTGCATTAACCTTCTTGGCGGTGTTTAATGTTCCGTATGGAACTCCGTCTACCGTACACTCACAGATTTCTTTTTCTCCTCCGTTGACTTGTGTTTCGTACATCTTCCAATCTACGTAAGAGAAAAGAGAATTAACGCGTTCGCTGACCATTTCGATTTTAGCCTTAGTGAATTCTTCGGCTGTAATCTCTGTCTTTTCAAGGTCTGCAAGTTCAATAGATAGATTTCTTTCTCTTTTTTCAAGCTCTTCCACTTTCTTTACAGATTCATTAGACTTCTTAAGTAAGAAAAGGTTCTGTTTGAGTTTGTCGTTTTCTTCTCTTAAGATTCTGATTTGTTCTCTTAAAGAAGAGGTGTCCGGAGCTTCCTGTTTGAAAGAAGTAATCTCTTCAATCTCTTTTCTCTTTGATTCGATTGATTGAACTATCTCTCTGTGACGTGAGTCTTCGTTATACTCTGTTACGTAATGTTTGAAAGAAAGTTCGGAGTTTTGCTGGAATTTGAACTTAAGCTCTTGAAGTTTCGCTTTCGATTCTTCAATATTTTGTCTTATATTCTTATCCTCGTTTACCAACTTGGTGTAAAGCTCTTTTAGGTTGGATCCTTCCGATTCGATCTCTTTTAGGATAGATTCCTTTTTTTCTTCAAACTTTTCACCTGTAAACTCGGACCCGCATGTCGGACAAACTTTGTCAATCTCACCGGATTGAGTCTTTTTGTATGAATCGCCTAGATTTTTAAGCTTTGACTTAGTAGACTCTATTTTTCCTGCGAATGATGGAAGATGATTTTCCCCTGTTGAGATTAAAGATTCTGCGGTCTTTATGCTGTCTTCAAGTATCTTCTTCTCTGATTCTTGGTTTTGTATGTTGTTGTTATACGCAACCTTGAACTTATTTTCAATAGAAGTTTTTTCACTTTCAAGCTGCCCTATCTCTTGGTATAGGGTGTTTAGTTTGAGGTTAGCATCCTTGTTGGCTTCTTCCACGCTGTTGAGTTGTCCCGAAATCTGTTCTTCAATTGATTTGATTTTCTGTTCGTTCTCTTCAATTTTCGGAGTCGGATCGATGATGTCAACTATGTGAGTCTTTTCCTGGTCAATCATCGGGGCAATTCGGTCCCGTTCTTCCTTGATAGGTTTCTTTTTAGCCTTAATCATCGCCCTAAACTCGTCCAGAGACTTTCCGGAAATCTTCTTAGATAGTTCAATAAACGCTTTGTTTGTTCCGGCTACCTCTTCTAATGTTGGCTCTCCTACGGCCTGAATAAGCATCTCTCTTCTGTCCTGCCACTTTAAAGCGTTGAAGTAGCTCGTTGAACAAATGAGTCTGAATAGAGATTCGTCAATAAGAGATGAAACGAAAGCTGTATACTCTGTTTTATTCTTAGGCACCATGTCAATCTCAAAGGATGTTTCGTTACCTTTATACTCCTCGGTGGAAGAACCTCTCTTCTTTTCCCATCTTTCTGTGAAGATTCTCTTTAAAGACTTCTGAGTTCCGTCAACCATAAAAACGCCGGTTACCGAAATCTCTGTCTTGTGTTCTTCTTCACCGTTAGGTAGTCTTTTCTTAAGTTCAAAGTCTGAACGTCCGGAAGAGTCTTTTCCGAAAAGTAACCACAAAAACGAGTCGTATAGTCTTGTTTTGCCTGAGCCGTTAGCTCCTAAGATAGTTGTTTCGTGCGTGAAATCTACACTTAACGTAATCCCCTTAAAGTTCTGAAGGGATAGCTTTAATAATTCAATTTTCATGTTTAAAAGTGTTTGTATATTGTGTAACTCATTGTAATGCACATTAAGAATGTGAAGATGTGAAGCGGATTGAAAAACGCTCCAACAAAAGTGACAGCACTTAAAATGAAAAATGTCATAAATGACAAAAAGTGCGATAGGCTCTTGAATTTTAAATTCAACAAGCTGGATAATTTGAATTTCATATATGTATGATTTAATTGTTTCTAAGAAGAAACCCACCGGTCTTCACAGAGGGGTGGGTTTAAAGTTAATTATACTAAGAATAAAAAAATGGGTGACCGAAGCGGGATTCGAACCCGCAAAAATGGAGTTTTTTTGGACTTTCACCAATCGGATTAATGATTAATTTTTTTGCCATCCGTATGCAACCATTTATCTAAAAGTACTTATGCGTCTCCCATTCCGCCATTCGGTCAGTTGCCCGTCTATCCAGGCTGTCTTCGGGCTCGTCACGTGTCCCAGCCGTCATTAAGCCTACTCGCCAGCCTA
>SABI01000050.1 GCA_009929055.1 Spirochaetia bacterium
CCTTACAGCCAATACACAAATGCTTCGTGACAATGGTCTCATGGATCGTTTCCCTGAAATCACTCACGCTATGGCAGATGTTGTTGCTAAGGGTGGATATGCTACAAGTGTTACCCCAGTTTCTCAGTTCTACTTCCAACAAGCATTCAATAACGTAATGTTTGGTCCTTACAAGAAGATAGCTGAAGGATATGGGAAAATGGTTCTTGGCTATTTCGGAAGAACTCCTGTTGAACCAGATGCAGAAATTATTAAAATCTCTAGTGAACAACTTAATATGAAACCAACCAAAGAATTGGCTGTTGACATTAACGACAAAGATCCTAAAAAAGGTCGTCCTGCTGCTATTGAGATGTTGAAAAAAGAGAACCTTCCCACTACTGAAGAGAATATCTTTATTGCAGCAAGCTGCAAAGAGAAAGGAATCCTCTACCTTACTGGAAATGCTAAAGTAAACGGAGTAAGACTTAAAAGTGATGAGAAAAAAGCAGAAGCCCCTGCTCCTGCCGCAGCTCCTGCAAAGAACAATACAGACTATACAGTGAAAGTGAATAACTCTTCCTATGCAGTTCAACTCAAAGGAGATAAAGCTATTGTTAACGGAGTCTCTTATGATATCTCTGTAGCGGATGGTATTACTCAAGAAGCTGCTGCCCCTGTACAAAGCGCTCCAGCTACATCTAGTGAACCTGTTGAAGTAAAAGCTCCAATGCCCGGCCTTATTCTTAAAACCAACGTATCTGTCGGTGATAAAGTAAAAGCAAATGATGTCCTTATGGTAATGGAAGCAATGAAGATGGAAAATGAAATCTTCAGCCCAGTTTCAGGAACAGTTTCTCAAATTCTCGTAAAACAAGGTGATCAAAAACAAGCTGATGAAGTCTTATTGGTTATTTCAAGTGATGTAGTAGTTGCCCAAGCTCCTAAAGCTCAAGTAGCAGCTCCTTCTAAAGCAGCACCAGTACAAACTTCCAATAAAGCTACTGAAGTAAAAGCTCCAATGCCAGGCCTCGTTCTTCGAATTGATGTAAAAGAGGGAGATAAAGTTGAAGTAAACTCTCCAATTTTAATCATGGAAGCAATGAAAATGGAAAATGAGATTTTTGCACCCGTTGGTGGTGTAGTAAAACAAATTCTTGTTAAACAAGGTGATCAATTAATGGCAGACGATGTTCTTGCTGTAATTGAATAAGGGAGCTCATTCATGATTGGACAAGCATTTCAACAATTATGGCAAACAACAGGACTCCTAGGTTTCCTCTCACCAGGTGGTTGGGGAAACGTTCTCATGATTATTGTGGGATTCGTACTGTTGTATTTAGCCATTTCAAAAGGATTCGAACCCCTACTCCTTATACCAATCGGGTTTGGGTGTATCCTCGCTAATATTCCGTTTGCATACATCGCAGGGATTGACCCATCAAGCACTCATGGTGGTGTTGGGTTTATAAAGCTCCTCTACGATACAGGTATTGAAACAGGTCTTTTCCCAATTCTTATTTTCATGGGAGTTGGGGCCATGACCGACTTTGGTCCCCTCATTGCAAACCCAAAAACTCTTCTATTAGGTGCTGCAGCCCAAGTTGGTATTTTTGCAGCTCTTCTAGGGGCTCTCTTACTCTCATTCCTTCCTGGAATAAACTTTGACCTCCATGCTGCTGCCTCTATTGGTATCATAGGTGGAGCTGATGGACCGACCGCTATTTATGTAACAAGCCGGCTAGCACCAGACCTTTTAGGCTCTATTGCTGTAGCTGCCTACTCATACATGGCTCTAGTTCCAATTATTCAGCCCCCTATCATGAGATTACTCACTACAAAAAAAGAGCGATTAATCAAAATGGAACAGCTGAGACCAGTATCAAAATTAGAGAAAATATTATTCCCAATTTCTGTATTAACAGTCTGTGCAATTCTCCTTCCATCAGCAACTCCTTTAGTAGGTGCATTGATGTTTGGTAACCTTGCAAAAGAGTGCGGAGTAGTAAATAGACTTAGTGATACTATGCAAAATGCCCTTATGAACATTGTAACAATATTCTTAGGCCTAGCTGTTGGTTCAAAAATGGAAGCAGATAAATTCTTAAACCTAAACACCCTCGGAATTCTTGCTTTAGGATTAGTTGCATTCTCACTCGGAACCGCTACTGGTGTATTTATTGCTAAACTAATGAACAAGATTGATAAAAAGCATCCAGTTAACCCACTGATTGGTTCAGCTGGTGTTTCAGCTGTACCTATGGCTGCTCGTGTATCAAGTAAAGTGGGACAAGAAAGTAACCCACAGAACTTCTTACTCATGCATGCTATGGGACCAAACGTAGCTGGTGTACTTGGTTCAGCTGTTGCAGCTGGTGTATTACTTGCAGTTGTTCCTTACATGGAAGAACTAGTGAATGGCTTACGTCCTGCTTTAGCAATTTTGATGTAGTAATATAAAAACAGTTTTTTATAGGCGATTCTCTTATATAGGGAGTCGCTTTTTTATGAGAAGAAAATCTTGTCCTCTCCTTCTTTATCGTCTATGCTACAAGCTATGTTAGTCGTAATAATCATAATACTATTAGGTCTCTTTCTGGCATGGAATATTTCTTTATGGGGATATAAAGAGAAATATACTCGTCCAATTTATCCCCAAGTAGATGATGTGTTTGACTCTCGCTGTCTCCCTATTATCTTAGAACACGACAAAAAGAGCGACAGAGCAATCATCATGATTCATGGCCTTCCAAGCACTCCATATTCATATGAATATGCCTCTCATGCCGCCTATAAAGAGGGGTACGATGTCTTTGTCCCTCTGCTTCCTGGTTTTGGAACAAAGCCTGCTGATTTAGCTGAAACCTCTTATTACCAATGGTATCAATATATGAAGGAATATTACCTGCAAAAGAGGAGCCAATATACCAAAGTCTATATCATTGGGACCTCAATGGGTGGTGCTATGACGCTTAACTTAGGCCTAGAGTTTAGCAGTACTGAAGATGAACCAGATGCAATCTGTACAATAGCTGCCCCAGTATTTTTAAATAATATAAGAGAGGGTGTGGTAAAAAGCTGGCTCTATTATATAGCTCGAACAATTGCTCTCTTTATCTCTACAATAAAAACAGATATACATCTTGGAAATAAAAACGAAAATGATGGTGATGAACTTTGGATTGGCTACAAAGGACTATTTGTAAGAGTGGGAGTATCTTTCTTGTATGCCCTTAAACAGATAAGAAACAACTTGCATGCAATTACCGTTCCTATTATAGCAGTCCACGACAAGCATGATGGTACTGTCGACTATAAAAATCTCCCCTATATTCTGCGACATATCAAATCTAAAGAGGTAGAGGAAGTCACCACAGAGATGAATGCGACTCATAGTCGTCATGTGCTTTTAATGCACAAGTCAATACAAGAGTCTTTATTAAAAAAGATTCTTATCTTCTTTCAAAAACACTAACGTAAGAGGAACATAGATGAAAAGAGAAAATTACATAAGTTGGGATGAGTACTTTATGGGTATTGCCCTCCTTTCAGCACAACGAAGCAAAGATCCTAGTACCCAAGTAGGAGCGTGTATCGTTAATGATGAAAAAAAGATTGTGGGGGTTGGCTACAATGGCTTTCCAATGGGATGTGATGATGATGAGCTCCCATGGGCAAGAGAAGGGGCTTTTTTAGAAACAAAATATCCCTATGTCTGCCATGCTGAACTTAATGCAATCCTCAATAGCATTTCCAGAGATTTACGGGGATGTACTATCTATGTAGCCCTCTTTCCGTGTAACGAGTGTGCAAAAGCTATTATACAATCGGGAATAAAAGAAATCGTCTACCTAAGTGATAAATATGAGCACACAGATATAGTAAAAGCATCAAAAATAATGTTACATCAAGCAAAAGTAACTTTACGAAAACTCGATATCACCCTTAGTGATATCACGATACGTTTTGAGGATATTAAATGAACACTTCTCCAATATTAGTAGTATGCCTAAACCCAACTTTTCAAAAAACTCTTGTCTTTAATCATTTCGAAGAGAATGAAGTAAACAGATGTTCAACTTACCGAATGGATGCATCAGGAAAAGGGATGAATGTAGCAAGAATCATCACCCAAATTGGGGGTGAAGCTATGCACCTAACCCATCTTGGAGGATCAAGGATGAATGAGATGATCTCTCTCATTGAAAAAGATGGAATCGATCTCTACTATGTTGAAACAAAGAGTGCGATAAGAACTTGTACCACTATTATCAACAAAGAAAAAAACACCACAACAGAATTAGTGGAAGAGCCTTATGCAGTAGACTCATCGAGTGACGCCTACATACGAATTCTCTATTCAAACATTCTTTCCTCTTGCTCTAGTGTTATAATTAGTGGGACAAGGAGCCCTGGATACTCACCTTCTCTCTATAGTGACTTTGTAAAAGAGGCTAAAGAGATGGGAAAAACAGTTATTCTCGATATAAAAGGGGAAGACCTTAAACAATCTCTTCAATACTATCCAGATGTTATCAAACCTAATTTGAGTGAATTCATCTCAACATACCTACCACAAAGAAGAGTAAACGAGAGTGATTCTAATGAAGAATTAAAAGATGAAGTAATTCTTAAAATGAAAGAACTCTTTGAAACGTATCATTGCTCTATTGTAATTACTCGTGGAAAATATCCAATATGGGTCTATAGTAAAGAGGGATTTAATGAATTAGCCACAAAACCTATAGTTCCCGTAAATACAATAGGATGTGGAGATGCCCTCACTTCTGGTATAGCATACCACTTACTTAAAGGTGATACTCTTATAGAGGCAGTAAAAACAGCCATTACCTATTCAGCAAAAAATGCAACACTACTAGCTCCTGGAAGTGTCTTAGATAATTTTTGATTTTTTTGTTGCAATTTGTTTCTCATAAGATATAATCACCTTTATAGGAATAGATTTACTTATATCAATATTATTTGTAATTTTATTTAGCTAAAACTAAGTTTATTATTTATTTTAATCGATAAATTTTAATCGACTAACTTTACTAGACTGTGAATAACTGTTTATACTAGGGAAAAAATGGGATGGAGAAAAGAAATCCATCAATCACTCAGACCAGAAACAAAGGAGAAGGAAGGATGAAAAAAATTCTTATTGCTGTATTGCTGCTCTCTCTCGTGATGTCAATGACATTCGCCTCAGGTGCTGCAGAGAAAGAGACCAAGGAAAGTGATCTATTAAAGATTGCTCTCATTATTGAAAATACCATTGATGACAAAGGGTGGTGTCAAGCAATGCATGATGGTATTTTACTTGCACAAAGTCAAAACCCTGGAACTTTTGAGTATTCCTACTCAGAAAAAATGAAACCAGTAGATGCTGGTTCTGCAGTTCTCCAATATGCAGGACAAGGGTATGACATCATTATTGCTCATGGAGCTCAATACAAAAATCTTATTACAGAAATGGCAGCAGAATACCCTGAAATTACCTTTGCATTTGGAACTAGCAGTGAAATAGTTGGAGACAACGTATTCTCATACATGCCACAAAGCGAAGAAACAGGATATTTGAATGGCCTTATTGCTGGTAAAATTACAAAGACCAATACTATTGGACTCGTAGGACCAGTTGACGGGGGAGATGCAGCTCGTTATAACCGTGGATTTGTATTAGGAGTTAAACACACGAACCCAAATGCTCGAGTTCTAGTTGCACATACAGGAAGCTTCTCAGACTTTGTAAAAGCAACAGAAGTTGCTCAATCACAAATTCTCTCTGGTGCTGATGTATTAACAGGATCAAGTCAACAAGCCCTTGGTGCCCTTAGAGCAGTAGCAGATCACCCTAATGATCCTATTTGGTGGGTAGGTCAAGACCTTGCACAAATTGGAATTCCAGAAGGATATAAAGTACTCTCTGCTTCTTCTTATAACTATGCAGCTGTTATTAATACACTCATAGCTAATATGGATAAAGGAATCGTGGGTGGACAAAACATCCCAATGAACTTCAATAATGATGGATTTATCTTCAAGTATAATGAAGTAAATAAATCAAAAATCACAAGCGCTATTGAAAAAGAAGTAAATGATGCCCTTAAAAACTTCAAAGGCCAAGCCGCTCACCCAAGTGTAGCTTCTTGGAGTGATGTAAAGTATAACTAAGGAATGAGTATCACTATGAATTGATAAATGTCCTGCATGTTGAACACAATCATCTTCATGCAGGATTTTTTGTAAACGCCAAACGCATTGGAGATATCCCATGGAATTGACAACAAAGACAATAAAAAAACTGCGAATAGAGCACATTACCAAGCGATTCCCTGGAGTCCTAGCCTGTGATGACATTACCTTAGAAATATCTAAAGGAGAAGTTCTTGCTCTCGTTGGAGAAAATGGAGCAGGAAAAACAACCCTCATGAATATCCTAATGGGTCTCTATCATCAAGATGAGGGAACAATATTTATTAATGATGAACCTGTCCATTTTAGAAGCCCTAATGATGCTTTTTCTCATGGTATTGGAATGGTCCATCAGCAATACATGCTTGTTCCTAATATGAGTGTATTAGAGAACATTGCTCTAGGGTATAAGCAAGCATGGAACCCACTAAAGTTAAATTTACAGATGGTAAGAAGTCGAATTGAGGAAATATCACAAAAATATGGGTTAAGTGTAGATCCTGATGCCCTTATTTGGCAATTATCTGTTGGAGAACAACAGCGTGTTGAACTTGTAAAAACACTCTGCCTAGGGGCTAAATTTCTTATCTTAGATGAACCAACTAGTGCCCTTACCCCCCAAGAAACAGATGAATTAATTCTCCTTTTAAAGAGGATGAGTAATGAATTATCGATAATATTTATTAGCCACAAGTTACAAGAAGTAAAAGATCTCTCTAGTCAAGTAGCAATACTTCGTCATGGAAAAATTGTCTTTCAGGGAAATACTATCGACCATTCATCTAAAGACATAGCAGCCCTCATGACAGGGCATGAAGTAAACCTTCCCCAAAATGATGCACCTGCGTGCACCTTAGGGCCAATGCTTCAACTAAAAAACCTATTTGTTAAAAGTGATAGAGACTTTTTAGCACTCGATGACTTCTCTTTATATGTATGTAAAGGGGAAATTGTAGGACTAGCTGGAGTTTCTGGTAATGGGCAAAAAGAGTTAGCAGAAGTAATAAACGGACTAAGAAAAGTAGAGAGTGGTGAGATCATCTTTGATGGGGTGAATATTGCAAACTTCAACCCACGCCAGGTAATTAGTGCAGGAATGGGCTATGTTCCAGAAGAGAGAAACACGGAAGGAATAGTCCCCTCTTTCTCAATTAAAGAAAACTTAATTCTCAAAGATACTGAAACTATGCAGTTTAGTAATCGATCATTTTTAAAAAATGGGGCAATTGAAAAGAATGCCGTAGATTTAAGAGAACAATTTGATATTCGTAGTCCAAATGTAGATATTGCAGCAGGAAGCTTATCGGGAGGAAACATCCAAAAAGTTATCCTTGCTCGTGAGATATCACGAAATCCAAAATTCCTTGTAGCAGTCTATCCCACTCGAGGACTCGATATGGGAGCTGCGGAATTTATCCACAAACAACTGTTGCAAAAGAGAAATGAAGGAGTTGGAATTCTCCTTATTAGTGAAGAATTAGAAGAAATTACCAACCTTTCAGACCAAGTTGCCGTAATTTTTAAGGGAAAAATTCAAAAGGTTATTCCCGCGAGCGAAGCAAGTAGAAGACGTTTAGGAATTCTCATGGCAGGAGTAAAAGATGACGAAGAGATTTAAAACTGGATATAAAATTGGAGTAGTCCTCCTTGCTATTATCACATCAATTTTTCTTGGAGCAATTATCCTCTTAGCGATAGGAGCTGATGTATTTAAAACTTATCTAGTAGTGCTCACTGAACCACTAAAAAATAAAATAGGAATAACTGAAGTACTATTAAGAATGGTACCCCTCTCAATTATTGCCTTGGGGATAACAGTAGCCTACCGTAGTGGTATTATTAACATTGGAGCTGAAGGACAAATGGCGATGGGGATTTTGGCAACGACCGCTATTGCCCTCTTCTTTCCAAACCTTCCTCCGTTTGTCCTTATCCCCTTTGCTATCCTCGCTGGTGCACTAGGAGGAGCTCTGTGGGGCTTTATTCCAGGGTTCCTTAAAGCAAAGCTTGAAGTAAGTGAACTTTTATCAACGGTAATGCTTAACTATATAGCAGCTCAGCTCTACACATTCTTCCTAAGGGGTCCAATGTTAGACCCAGCAGAACTCACAATGGGTAGTGGAACACCTCAATCAATGAGATTATCAAAGAATCTAGAGCTTACCCGCTTCATCAAAGGAACTCGAATCCACACAGGGATATTTATCGCCCTTGGCCTTGCTATTATCATTTTCTTCCTCTTATGGAAAACCTCCTATGGTTTTAAACTAAGGGCAGCTGGGGCAAGCTCTAGAGCCGCCCGCTATGGGGGAATCAATGTCCCTAAATATCTCATTATTGCAATGATGCTTAGTGGAGCCTTTGCAGGAATGGCTGGAGCCATTGAAATAGCAGGAGTTCATAGAAGGGCAATCGAAGGGGTAACAAGTGGCTATGGCTTTAGTGGAATCGTTGTAGCCCTCTTTGGAGGCCTACACCCAGCAGGAATTATTCCCGCAGCCTTCTTCTTTGGTCTTCTTATTTATGGAGCCGATATGACTCAGCGACTTGTTGGAGTTCCTGCTAATATGGTGCAGGTTCTGCAAGGAATCATTATTTTGGTGATTGTAGCTACAAAAATGATTATTTCAAACCCCTACCTTATGCAGAAAGTTGAAAGTAAATTTATGAAAATTACAAAAAAGGGTGATACTCAGGAGGTTAAAGCATGACTTTTGCTATAAACATTTTATCATTAGGAATTCCCTTCTCCGTAGCACTCCTTATAGCTTCTCTTGGAGAGATGTTTAACCAAAGAGCAGGGATATTTAACTTAGGGTGTGAAGGAATGATGGCAATGGGAGCTTTCTTAGGAATGCTTGTCCCATATGCTATTGGTCAAGGGCAATATGTCCCTGGAATTTATAACTATCTAGGACTCTTGCTCGCTACAGTAGTTGGAGCTCTCCTTGGCCTTTTCTTTGGCCTCGTTGTAGTTACCTTCAGAGCACCACAAGGAATTGCTGGGATTGGAATGCAGATGTTTGGAGTTGGTACAGCAGGTACTTTATTTAGACATTTTGTTGGTGGAACTCAAAGTGTTCCAGGAATTAACAATGCCCCTATTCCATTATTATCAGAAATTCCAGTTCTTGGAGTCCTCTTTTTTGACCATAACCCATTAGTGTATGCAGCCTTCTTAGGTGTTCCTCTTGCCTGGTATGTATTATTCAAAACACCTTGGGGTCTTAAAGTGAGAGCTGTAGGAACCCATCCAAGGGCAGCTGACTCTATTGGAATTCAGGTAAATAAAGTACGCTTTCAAGCTCTTATGGTGGGAGGAGCTCTTGCTGGTCTTGCTGGTGCATATCTCTCTTTGTGTCAAGCAAAGATGTTTAGTGATGAGATTATTGCAGGGAGAGGATTTATCGCTGTAGCTCTTGTCTACTTTGGTCAATGGCACCCTGTAAAGATTATGGGTGGGGCTCTCTTATTCACCCTTGCTCAAGCACTTCAGTTAGCTATCCAAGGATTAGGAATTGATTTCCCTTATGAATTCTTAGTCATGCTCCCCTATGTATTAGTAATTATCGTTCTTGCTTTCTCTAGAAAGACCCAAAAAGTAGGACCAACTGCTTTAGGAAAACCATTTAATAGAGAAATAAGAACCTAACGATCTCTTTAAAAGTCATCAAGCCCTTATATTGATGACTTTTTTTATCCAATCTAATGAAGTGTTGCACCAAAGTGCAACACTTATTAGACAAAAGGATTGACAAAGTTGTCCTGTACGTTAAAATTAAAAAAGATATAGTACACAGTCAGTTGCATCTTTCTTTTATCATAATAAATGATGCAAATACTAAGCGGCTATTCACCTATTCGTTGTGTCGATAGTTCTTCTACTTATTATTAAGTTGGAGGAGCAGAATAAGAGGAGGCCACCTTTTGCATACCTTTTTCGTAAATGGAAAAAAGATTTCTACTTCTAGTGATAAAAAACTACTACACTTCTTACGAGAAGAACTCAATTTAACAGGAACCAAAGATGGATGTAGTGAAGGAGCCTGTGGAACATGTACTGTAATAATTGATGGGAAAGCTACTAAATCTTGTCTCATTCCTTTAGAAAAACTTATAGATAAACATATTATTACTATTGAAGGACTCACAACAAGAGAATCTGATGTCTACAGCTATTGCTTTGCTTCAGAGGGGGCTGTTCAATGTGGATTTTGTACCCCAGGGATGATAATGAGTGCTAAAGCCCTCCTCGATATCAACAATGATCCAACACTACCTGAGATAAAGAAAGCTCTACGAGGTAATATTTGTCGCTGTACAGGATATGTAAAAATTGAGAGTGCTATCCTTAAAGCAGCTAAGTTTTTTAGAGAGAACTTACCCCTTCCAAAAGAGGAGCATAGCGGTCTATTAAGTGAACGCTTTACAAGGGTAGACGCAATAGAAAAAGCCCTTGGAACTGGAATTTATGTTGATGATATAAGAATTGATGGGATGGTTTATGCAAAAGCTCTAAGAAGTACCTACCCAAGGGCAATAGTAGAATCAATCGATATCTCAAAAGCTCTTAAGCACCCTGAAACAGTAACTATACTTACATCTAAAGATGTTCCAAACAACAAAATTGGTCATATTGTCAATGATTGGGATGTACTTATCCCTGAGGGGGGAACAACACGCTATATAGGAGATGCTATCGTCCTTGTTGCGACCCTTACCCAAGAAGCACTTGATGAAGTTCTCTCTTTAGTTGAAGTTGTCTATAAAGAATTACCTCCAATAACCTCTCCAATAGAAGCAATGAAAGAAGATTCTCCAAAGATTCACGAGAGTGGAAATGTGTTAACAACTGAAACCCTCAAAAGAGGAAATGCTGATGAAGTAATAAAAAAAGCTCCGTTTGTTGTGACTAAGCACTACTCTACCCCTTTCACAGAACATGCTTTTATGGAACCTGAAGCAGCTATTGGCCTTATTGATGATGAAGATAATCTTCTCTTATATACTTCAAGCCAATCTGTATTTGATGAGCAGAGGGAAATCTCTCACATGCTTCAACTAGACCCAAAAAAGGTAAACTGCCAAGCTCAATTGGTTGGTGGAGGATTTGGTGGAAAAGAAGATATGAGTGTACAACACCATGCAGCACTCATGGCATGGCACATAAAAAAACCGGTAAAAGTAAAGTTATCTCGCCAAGAGAGTATTAATATTCATCCAAAGCGTCACGCAATGGAGATGGAATTCACCTCAGCTTGTGATGAGAAAGGAAAACTGCTTGCCTTAAAAGCAACCCTTATTGCCGACACAGGGGCATATGCATCCCTTGGCGCCCCAGTATTACAACGAGCCTGCACACATGCAGCTGGCCCTTATAATTATCAAAATGTGGAAATCATAGGCAAAGCTGTATATACAAACAATGTACCAGCTGGTGCTTTTAGGGGATTTGGCGTTACCCAAAGTTGCTTTGCAATTGAAAATAATCTTAATCTCCTTGCTGCAAAGGTTGGAATAAGTGGATGGGATATCCGCTATCTAAATGCGATACGTCCTGGTGATGAACTCCCTAATGGACAAATAGCTGATAGCAATACAGCCTTCGATAAAACTCTCCTTGCAGTAAAAGAGGAGTATGAAAAGCATCCAAGAGCTGGAATAGCTAGTGCTTTTAAAAATAGTGGCTTTGGGGTCGGAGTCCCAGATACTGGAAGATGTACCCTCTCTATTGAAGAGAATATATTACACATCAGAACTTCTGCAGCGTGCATGGGTCAAGGTATTGCTACTATGGCTACTCAAATTGTAGTTGAAACAACTGGCCTTAATCCTAGTGAAATAATCTGTGAACAAGCTGACACAAGGAGAACTCCAGACTCTGGAACTAGTACAGCTTCAAGGCAAACTGTCATTACAGGAGAGGCGATTAGGAAAGTTGCCCTAAAGCTAAAATCAGATTTACAAAAAGGGATGAGTCTTAAAGATCTTGAAGGAAGACAATATTATGATGAGTTTACTTCAATTACCGACCCAATGGGCTCTTCTAAACCAAATCCTAAAAGTCATATAGCATACAGCTATTCAACTCAAGTTGTCTTCTTAAACGAACAAGGTAAAGTTGAAAAAGTTACTGCATCAGTTGATGTAGGAAAAGTGGTAAACCCAACTGCAGTTGAAGGACAAGTTGAAGGGGGCGTTGTTATGGGCCTTGGCTATGCCCTTACTGAAGATTTCCCTATGGTTGATGGGGTTCCTAAAGTAAAATATGGAACTCT
>SABI01000051.1 GCA_009929055.1 Spirochaetia bacterium
ATTCAGTATTGTGAGAACAATTTCCGATTGAAGGAAGTTAAAGAAGAAGTTGACGGAGATAAGGAGTATGTAAGAGAGGTTGTAAGAAAATTTGGTACATTGAAGGGTAAAACTTATTCAATGGACTTAGGAACGTATGTTATTTCAGTAAGTATTCCAATCAAGACAAAGTTAGTTGATGATTTTGTTATACAGATTAAGAAGATTCCAGAAATAATCCACACCTTAGTATATAGCATTCAAATTCCGTATTACTCTCTATATTCCTTAGCAAAAGATATTGCAAAAGGAAGATTAGGCTGTGAACCCAATGTTTCGGACATAGAGCAAGTAATGAAAGAATTTAGTAATAACTATGTAATAGGGACAGGGATAGATGAAGAGAAGTTTAAACAAGCAGTTGAATCTCAGACAGTATCCGCAGAAAAAGTCAAAGGACTCTTTAAA
The DNA here is from genome assembly GCA_009929055.1 of Spirochaetia bacterium. Lineage (GTDB taxonomy): Bacteria > Spirochaetota > Spirochaetia > Sphaerochaetales > Sphaerochaetaceae > SABI01. The sequence goes on from SABI01000051.1 coordinate 448, forward strand.
GAAGAAGAGGGAACGCCTGCTATCAAAGTGTCTGTCGCAAAAACAGATGTTCGATAAAGAATACCGCTTCTCAGTAATTAAACCTGTGTATAGTTTAGGGAGTCGTAAATACTTCCCTAAAGAGTTTAAGTTGCCATTTTTAGCCTACTGTGGCAGGAAACGGAAAAACGCAAAAAGTAAGTATCTGTTAGTTGTTAACTGCATCCAAGTACTAAAGAGTCTAAAGGACTCAGAGTATGAAGATTATTTGAAATATTTAGTAGAACTTTTACAGGTTTACTTTTTACAGACCTTGTTATATGAAAAGGAGTTAGAAATACATGAGCGAAAAAAACGAGTCCTCGTTGGGTACACCTCAAAACTTAGACGAAGAAGTCCAGATATTAGACACAGATTCCTGTTTAATCCCTAAAGGGGGAGATACAGTAATCGGGTTTAGATTTGGTAAAACTGTAAATATAGGTAATTACGAGTCAGTACGAATTGACTTTTGGCAGGCTCGAAATTGCACCAAAGAAAACAAAGAAGAAGTTATGGAAGATTTAGAGAAGGAAGTTTTGGATAAAATGAAAGAATACATTAAAAAAATTAACTCAAAATTAGCACAAAAATAAGGAGATTAAGATGAGTGATACCTTTTATGCCTGTGGCGATGAAGCTTACGAAGAAGAAAAGAAGAGACAAGAAAAATTAGCCAAAGAAAGGGAAGCAGCACGTGTTGCTAGTATAAAAGCCTTTCCCCTTTGGATGAGTGAAAATGAAGTCAAGAATGTTGTATTCTTGCATACTAGACCGTTAATTTATCATGCGCACGATGTTAAGTATGCTAGGAAGTTTGGAGATAAGGTTAAAGAGACTTACGGTTCTTTACCTTGTATGATTAAAGCAACAGGAAAATGCCCTAAGTGTGAAGAACAAGAATCACCAAAGGCTAAAGTTATTTATGTTGTTTTTGATATAACCCCTTATGAGAAGGACGGAGTAACCTATGAAGGCGGAAGCATTAAGCCCCTAATTCGTCCCTTTAGTGATGCCTCTAAGATTAAACGCTTGTTTGATGGTCAGTATTATGAATCTGGTGAGCCTGTTACAGAAGATGTGGTAAGTAAAAAGGTGATGAAGATTAATAGAGACGGTTCTGGAACTGCTACTACTTATTCTTTCTATCCTAACTTTGCGTTAAAGCTTACTGCTGAACAGGAGAAGAGACTTAACGAATTTAAGACAAAGTATCCAAATCCTACCGAATATGCAGTTAAGTGGATTGAGAATAATTATACCGAAATGATGCAAGATTTGAATTACGTTAAGAAGCCCGAAGTTGTTTTAGAAGCAGAAGCTAATGCTGTTGTTGACAACAATGATTTACCATTCTAAGTAATCAGAACAAATTAAAGAAGTTAATGGGGGAAAGAAATTGACTTTCCCCCTAAAGGGGAACTACATGGCAGATACAGGATTAAAGTTGAAAGAGCTTGAGATATTATCCAAGGCTTCTATTCCTATAATAGCTATTAAGACTTTTGAAGAGTTGCGGATATTAGATGATATTTATAATACTGCATTAGAGATTAAGAAAGAAATAGTTCAAGTCTGGAAACAGACTACAGGGCTTATTAACTTTCCTTTCCACAATGCTTCTAACAATAATGAGACTAAGCACATTCAACAATGCTTAGATTATCTTTTACATGAGACTCCTACAGATTCGTCTTTTAGGGCTTTTTATGTTATTTTGGATATACATCCCTACATTGAAGATGCAGATATTATAAGATACTTGAAAGACATTGCTCAGGAATGGGCTTTGATGAAAAAGACCCTTATTTTAGTTTCTCCTACATTGCAGATACCAGATGAGCTTTCTAAGGTTATTTCTGTGATTGATTATAGACTGCCCAACAAGCAGTTTATTGAAACAGAGATTATTCCTCGCTATGTTAATGAGTTGAAAGCTTCAGGTCTTTGTAAAGTAGGTAAAACGGGGGAAGGGGTTATTGAGATTTTTGATATAGATAATGACGAAGGCTCAGATGTCGATATTTTAGCTGACGTTGTTACAGGTCTTACTAAAGATGAAATTGTTAAGAACTTTAAAGTAGTAACTGTTAAAAACAAGAAGTTCAATAAAAGTATAGCAAGAGAGCTTTTGGAAGAAAAGAAGCAAATTGTTAAAAAATCAGGGTTGCTTGAATTTCTGGAAGTAGATGATATTGAAGTAGGAGGACTTAAAAATCTGCTGGAGTGGGCGGAACACAGAGGTCTTGCTTTTAGTAAGAAGGCAAGAGAGTATGGACTTCCCTTTCCAAAAGGTGTATTTCTCATGGGAGTTCCTGGAACAGGTAAAACCTTGTTCGCAAAAACTATGGGAAAGCTGTGGAATATGCCTGTCTTAAAGTGGGATGTAAGTAAGATGTTTGCTTCTTTGCAAGGTCAGACTGAATCAAATGTTGCAATGGCTTTACAGGTTGCAGAGGCGTGTTCTCCTAATATACTGCTCATTGATGAGTGTGAAAAGCTTTTTTCAGGTACAGGAAGCTCCAATATGACTGATGGCGGTACTGGAGATAGAGTAATGGGGCAAGTACTATCTTGGTTGCAGGAAAAGACTGCTCCTGTCTTTGTTATCGCTACTGCTAACAGCATAAAGTCACTACCCCCTGAGTTTATGCGCAGAGGTAGATTTGATGAGCTTTTCTTTGTAGGACTACCTGACCCTATTGAAAGAAAGGATATATTAGAAATACATTTAAGAAAGAGGGCGATAACTCTTACTGATACAGATACTAAGAGAGTAGTTGACCTTACCAAAAACTTTACTGGTGCGGAAATTGAATCTATGGTAGTGGATTCCATGTTTATAGCATTTAGTGAAAACAGAAGTGTTTCAGGTGATGATTTAGTTAAAGCAGCACAATTAATTAAACCTATTTACCTGTCTCAGAAAGAAGTTGTTTCTGCTATGATAAAGTGGGCAGATGATAGAGCAAGAATAGCAAACTCTTGGGAAAGTGAAGTACACTCTCAGGAAGATATGAATAAAGTTATTGAATCCAGTATTTTAGACCTATAGGAGAGAATATGCAAGTCTTAAAGTTATATGCGTTGCCACACCAGTTTTCTGAAAAGAATCCTGAGTTATCAATACAGGTTATATTATCTAACTTGGTTACTCATGCCAAGCAAAAAGACCCTGAGAATCCATTCAAAATAGAGTATTCCTACGATGTTTACTCTAATGGTAAAACACAGCTTCTAACGCACTTTTACCAACATGTAGAAAATCCCTTAGAGTATAAAAAAGAGACAGTAGTTCTTCCAGAAGGGTTTTTAGATGAAAGAATTATTACTGCTTTAATGGTGACATGTCCCTGTATGACAATTAGCAGAGTCTATTATGAAAGTAAGGGAGAGAGTTTTTCGGGAGTTCTGCCTTCTACTATTTTGACAGCCTTCTTTGAACAAGTAAACAGTGCTTTTTATTCTCAAAGATATGTTTTACCCAAGATTACAGATGAACTAATTAGCGCAGTGTCAGAGACTTTTACTCGTTCAGATATTTCTCTTATTTCAGACGTATCTCCAAACCTACTGAAACAGCAGGTTATACAATTCTTAGATAAGAATAAAGGTAAAGAGTTCTTTGTAATGATAAAAGGAGGAGATGAAGATGTCCGAAAAGATGAGTCTTGATAAAATAATTGCTAAAATAAATAAGAAGTTTGGGGAAGGTTCTATCTGTAGAGCAGATGATTTCCCCAAGATTTCTCGAATACGTTCAGGCTCAATCCTATTAGATATGGCATTGGGAGGAGGAGTTCCTGTAGGCAGGATTGGAGAACTTTTTGGGGAAGAGTCTGCTGGAAAAACTTGGACAGCTTTGCTTATTGCCAAACAGTTTACTGATGCGGGAATTAAAACAGTGTTTCTTGATGCAGAAGGTGGACTGGATATATCTTTGTTGAATACCTTTAATATTAAGAAAGATATGTTTGAGATAGTTCGTGCTGAAAGCGGAGAAGATTATCTTGAAATTGCCTTGCAGTTATTAGAATCCAGCGAACCAGCCCTAATTATAGTAGACTCTATTCCAGCCATTGTACCTATGTATGAAGTGGAAGAAGATTTCTCTAAAATAAAGGTATCTGGAAACTCTGGACTGATGTCTAAGTTTATGAGGCTATTAGCTAATAGCTTAAATTCTCAATCCAAGAATCCCGCAGAAGGATTTGTAGGTTCAACAATTATCCTAATTAACCAATTAAGAGATAAGATTGGGGTAATGTATGGAGACCCTTATGGAACTCCTGGGGGAAGGGCTGTAAAACATTTCTCTACTTGGAGAGCTTCTGTTAGAAGAAGTGAGTGGCTACATGAAAATGAGGATAAGAAGAAAAATAGGGTGGGACAGCGGATTACAGCAAAAGTTGTTAAAAATAAAACCTTTCCGCCCTACAGAGACGCAACATATACAATTAAGTTTCCGCCTGAATCCTCTCTTGTAGATGAAGTTGATGAAATTGTGGTAGCGTGTACTTCTTTAGGTATTCTTGAAATGAAAGGCTCGTGGATTTGGTATGGAGAAGAAAAGATAGGTCACGGCATGACTAACTCCATTGAAGAGATTAGGAAAAAGCCAGAGCTTATAGAAGAACTTAGAGAAAAGGTTTATTTGAGGATATACTAAGATGAGTATTTCAAGCCCCTTCAAACACAAATTGACTGTTAGAGATGAGAAAGGAAATAACACCCCTTTCTTAATTGAAGAGTTTACGGATAGGTTAATATTCTATAAGTTTTATAAATACAAAGAGGCTACTGTTAGTTTAGTAACTATGTCATGTAATTGTTTGTACTCTAAAATTAGTAAGAAAGAGTGTATTCATTGCAGTATTGCAAAGGAACTGGGATTAACTAAGGTTTCCGAAGGGGCTTTTAACATAGAGATATGAGACATCATAAATTAAAAAAGTGGGAAAAGCACGAAGAGTCTATTTTGGAAGGTAAGAACGGGTTGAGAGTCCCAGGCTCAGGTGCATGCCCAGGATTAAAGGGAGACGTAAGAGTTGATACAAAGCACAACTATTTGTCTGAATGTAAGCAAACAGAAGGTAGCGGGTTTAGAGTTACTGAAAAGCTGTGGAATAAGATAAAAAAAGAAGCTATTGAAATCAAGCGTCTCCCTATAATGTGTTTAGATATAAATGGAACAAGACTTGTTGTTTGTGATGAAGAACTATTCTGGGAATTGAATGAGGAGCAAAATGTCGAAAAGAGTTAACGTTCATTATAGTTGTACTAATTACAGTGAAGTGAAGAAGGGAGAGGTATACTTAGTATCTTGTAAGTTTCAAAAATTGACTATAACAACTAAGGAAAAAGATAGGGCGTGGAGACGATTAAGAACTCATTGTCCAAAAGCAGGAGATAAAAAGTGGATTTAAGAGAATATTTTCAAGAAACAAGTTTAGTTAAAAAAGCTCCCAAGTTCTTAGTTGGAATTTTAAGAGACTTAGAAGATATGACTATGCCAGATACAGACGAAGCTATGAAAGTCATTATCGAATCCATATTAGATTTTTTTGATACATTTAACGAAGTTTCAGAAGTTTATGATATTTCTCTGATAATAAATAAACCCTATGATGAATTAGAAGAGAAGGTACTAAACTTTTTACGGTATCTGGATACAGATTTTGAATACGTGAGATTTGCTTGTGAAGATGCAAGAAAAGAAAATATGAAAGGTTTGCTTTCTATATTATTTAAGGCATACTTTATTTGGATGAAAGAAGTGGAGGACATCTGTATTCTTTATTATAAACAAAGAAGGAGTAAAAATATATTACTATGAAATCTATTGTAGATAAAAGCATTATTTTGGACAGGAAAACTACTTACGGTAATAATTTTCCAATTATTACAAAACTTTGGAATAACTATCTTGGACAAAGATTTGGAACAGAAGTTAAACTTACGGAAGAAGATTCTGCTGTTCTAATGGCATTGATGAAGGTATCACGACTTGCCCAATCACCAGAAAATGAAGATAGCTTGACTGATTTAATCAACTATTTTTGGATTGGACTTAATTATGGAGAGTACACAGAATTCAAAATAGATGAACCAGCCTTAGAAGAAGATGTTAAGGATAGAGTTCCTCAAGTGGACGAGGATTTGTTACTGTTAAAGCAAATATTAGGTATAGATTCTTGGGAAAGTGCGACTAAAGTTTATAACGAATTATCTGAATGTACGCACAAAAGATTCATTGAACGGTTGTTAAAGAGTAGGGGGAAAGATGTCACTATCTGATATATTAGGAACAGCTAAAAAATTAGAGAATGCTATCTTTCTTCCTAAGTTAGACGCATATTTGGATTCTTTAAATGAAAAAGAGTGGGAAGATAAAACCAGTAGGAAACATGATACTGGACTTCACCCTTCTCAAATTTCAGGCTGTTTGCGTAGAGCAGTATTTAGTAAACTTGGCGCAGAAATAATTACTACTCCTGATAGAAAGCCCTTGAGAGTACACCCTAAAAGTAGAAGGATTTTTGATAATGGAAGCTACTTACATGAGAGGATGCAGAAGTACTTTAAAGATATGGGTTTACTATTAGGTACATGGGAATGTAAGTCTTGTGGTAGCGTTTCTCCTACTCGTCAAATTGAAGAAGATTTATTTGAAAATGAGGGACTAACCTATAAAGAGGAAGGTTGGGTTTTTTATAATAAGTATAAATTGTACGATATTTTTAAGGTTATGGTTCCAGTTCCAAAGAGTTGCCCTTATTGCGGTGGAACTCATTTTACTTATGCGGAAGTACCTATCTATGTACCTGAGCAGGAAGTAGAGGGCAGAACAGACGGAATTGCATATTTAGGAAAAGACTACCTGAAAGATATTCGAAATAGAAATTTTGAAGATTTCTATATACTTGAGTTTAAGTCTGAAAACTCATTTAAGTTTCAAAAGCACTCTTCTGCTCATCAAGTACATATAAATCAGGCAGCAATTTATTCTTTTGGAACTGGATTTATGGTAGATAAAATCGCTGTTATATATGAAGATAAAAATACTCAAGAGATAAAAGAGTACATTGTTCAAGTTACAAAAGAAATGCAGGAAGAAGTACTTAGAAGAATAAAGATTCTTAATCACTCTCTTAGAACTAAGGAGTTACCTAAAGATAAAATGAAGAGTGAGTGTACTTACTGTCCTCATAAAATAGTATGTGATTCTGAACTCACTTATGAACAGATTGAGAATCGAGTATTAAACATAAGATTAGGAAAAGAAGTTTCCGATGAAAATTTTGATTTAGGTGGAGACATGTTATGGTAGTAGTAAAACCAAGAGTTGAATTTGTAGGGACTGTTCCAAGTGAAGATTCCCTTTTAAAAGAACTGGAGCTTTGTGCAAGAGTATGTTATAAGTCAGAAGATAAAATAACGCAAGATTCCGCTAAGAAGTTATTGACAAGTCTGCTTAATAAGAAGAAGCCTCATTGGAGTGTTTTTGAAATGATGGATATAAAAATCAGGTTCATTATTAGTCGACACATTTCTCATGAGTTTGTCCGTCATAGAATAGCCTCTTTCTTACAGGAATCTACCCGCTACGTTGACTATAAAAAGAAAGGGGAGGTAGAGTTTATTGAGCCTTTGTGGATTAAAGAACTAATACGAACCGCTTCAGTTGAGAATGTTAATGGTCTTATTGTAGATATTTGGGCTAAAAATCTTAGAGATAGTGAAAAGACTTACTTTACTTTGAGAGAGCAGGGAGTTAAGCCAGAGGACGCAAGAGGCTCTCTTACACACGACTTAAAAACAGAGCTAATATATAAGGCTAATCTTAGACAATGGTTTCATACCTTTGATATGCGGTGTGATAAAGCTGCGCATCCTGATATGGTTTATGCTATGTCTTTAGCAAGAGACTTAATGAGAGCACAATATCCTACGTTGTTTGGAGGTTTACATGGTTGAAGAGATTCAAGGAAAGATTGTCTCATACCTTTCAGGAGTTAAAGACAATGGAATAGTACTGCCAAAAAAGCCTTCCAAGTCTAAATACAGTGACATCCCTGATAATATAGGGGAAATAAATGGATATGTATTAGCCAACTATTTAGCTCACTGGACAGCAATAACTAACTGGGCGGGATATAATTTAGCTTCTCTTAAAGCCAAAGAAGATTATCTTAAAAGGTATATTTCACTAATTAAAAAAGAGAGGTATTTAGAGATTACGGACTCTATGACTATAAAGGATAAGGACGCACGAGTTGAAACTAATCCAGAAGTAATGAGCTTAGAGGAAGAGTTTAATGATTTAAGACTTCAGTGTGAAATGATGTCCTCTATATATAATGCTAATGTTAGGACGCTGTCTTTATTTAGTAGAGAGATTAGTAGAAGGTCAGTATCTTTTAGAGAGGACTATTCCGACCCCAAAGACAACCTATATGAAATTAAGAAAGAAGATGAAGATACCGATTACTAAATTTTTGTTGACAGAAAATGTTGTATAGATTTTCTGACACTATAAGGAGCTTATTTTGAACTTAGAAGATAACGTAGCAGGATTTGATTTGTCTCTCTCCTCTACAGGAGTTAGTACAAAGATGTCAACCTTCTCTATCTCGTCTAAAAAGGTTGGAGAAGAGAGGTTAGAAGAATACTACAGACTTTTTTGTGGTATTATACAAAAGTATAATATCAAAATAGCTATTTTAGAGAACTATGCTTTTAGTTCCCCTTTTCAGAGAGAAGCTCTTGCTGAACTTGGTGGAGTATTTAAGTTAGCATGTTTTCAGAACGGTGTTGACCTATTTCTTATAGCTCCTACGACTCTAAAGAAGTTTATTACCAATAACGGTAAAACTAAAAAAGATACTATGCGTTTAGAGGTTTATAAGAAATGGGGAGTGGAGTTTGATACTAACGATGAAGTAGATGCTTTCGCATTAAGGATGTTCGGATATGCTCTTGTAGGATGTTCTGAGAATCTTTTTGCCTATGAAAAGGATACTATCAAAAGATTTAAGCAAAATAAGCAGGTTGTTGAAAAATTAACGAGTTTGAAGTTATTTAAGGAGTAGTTTATGGATATTCTGAAAGTTAGGAAATCCTCTCCAAGTAAGAAGTTGGGGAAGTTCATTTATATGAACGTAGTTAGGGAAAACAAGTTTGTGTTGCAGGCTATTGGTGCAGGCGCAATCTCTCAAGCTATAAAAGCGGTAATTGAGGCTAATAAGTTGCTTGCCGCAAAAGCTTTATCTATTAGTATTGTTCCTTCTTTTGAAGATATTGAAGCAGAGGATTTTACTACAACAGGTATACGGTTTTATGTCATTATTCAAACTTCAGATGGAGGTAGACAATGACTATAAAATTGCAGGAGATATTTAGCTCAATTCAAGGTGAGGGGATGCGGGTAGGAGAGCCTTCTACTTTTATTAGGTTTACTGGATGCAATTTGAAATGTTTAGATTGTGATACCAAATATTCATGGAAAACGGAAGGGACTGAAATGTCCATAGATTTTATAGTTAAAGAGGTAAAAGAGAAGCATTATACGAACGCCTTTGTAATAACTGGTGGAGAGCCTATGCTTCAACAGGAAGCTCTTGCACAGCTTGTTTATGCTCTCAAGGATGCTTTCCCTAACAGCAACATAACCATTGAATCTAATGGCTCTATTAGAGTAGATAAAGACCTTCCTGTGTTCTGGTCGTTCTCTCCAAAGTTTGAAAGTTCAACAACTTGTTCTCATTTAGCAGACTATAAAGCGGCGATGAAGCATAATCTGGAAATTACTAAGGACAGGCAAATTAAGCTCTTGATGGAAGTTTTCAGAGGCTCATCTTCTTTTACTAAGTTAGTTAGTGATATAAACAAAAATGACTACTCTGATGTTGATGTTGTAGTCCAGCCACTAATAGAGTTTGGAGAGGATGTAGATGGTTTAGAGCTTGATAAAATGAAGAAGTTATACAAAAGTGTACTTAATAAGATTTCTGAAATTAACGGTTTGACTTGTAAATCAATTAGATTTGTGGGACAACTACATAAAGTATTTAAAGTGGAGTAAGGAGATAAAAATGGAAGTTAAAGAAATCATTGCCCTTTTAGGGGATAGTGAATCAGATTCGCTCGTAGTAGGAAAAGAGCTTTTAGAGAAAGACCTTTTAGGAGAATTCATAAGTAAGGAAGATGTTGAAGCCAACAGTAATGCAAGTTATTCCAAGGCTATGAAGTTGAAAGATATCGTCAATCTTTTTGTTGCGAGATACTCTTTAGATTTTGATGATTTGGAAGAGATTGGTTATTCAAAGTTAGAGTTAGTTAAAAAGATTTCAAAAAAGTTTCCTAACGAAGATGTAGTAAACTCCTTCATAGCGCAAGCAAAGATGTTGAGTTATACGGAGCTTCAAAAAGAAGTTAATAGCTATATCAAAGCTAACTTTGTGGAAGAAGCACCAGTTATTACTGCTGAGGAGCTTTTAATAGACCAAACTAAAGACAGAATTTCCGCAGAGTTTTTGATTAAGCGCAGTAAGATTATGTTTTATTTGAGTCTGTATATTTCTACTCTATCTTCTGTAGAGCTTCAAGAGATGCTCTCTACTATTAAGAGAGAGGAAGAAAAATTTTATGAAGAATCGGAGGAGGAAGTTAATGCAACAGTTGATGAAGTTGAAGCTCTCCCAGAACTTTGATGCAGCGCACTGTATAGGTTCGCATAAAGGTAAGTGTAAAAATGTTCATGGACATACTTGGACAGTTAATGTAGAATTAGAATTTATTGTAGATGTCTTTTTTGATGGAGGTATTTTAGTTGATTTTGGTGATATCAAGAGTTGGATAAATGAGCTTGACCACAAGAATCTTAACGAAGTATTTTGTCGAGAAGATGTAACTGCGGAATTCTTAACACTACATTTTATTGATAAGATAAAATTACTGTTAGTAGACAAGAAGTACTTGCATTCTATATTTGTAGAAGTTTGGGAAAGTCCTAATGCAAGCGTTTCCGTTAAGGATATCATAAAATAAATATCTGAATAAGACAGTAAGCCCTTAGTTAGCAATATTCTAAGGGCTTCTTTCTACCCTAAAAATAGTTTCATATAGTTCTTGACGCTTTTCCCTACTTTTTTATACTTGTCTTATGACTTGATTGTAAGTAGTTACTTACAATATTAAAGGAGATGTTATGAAAATAGCTGTCAACGTAAGTGCAATTTTGACCATAAAAGGAGTAAATATGCAAACTCCAGAAGTTGAAATGTCAGTGGATTTAGATAAGTGGGAAGATGTTGAGTTAAATATTGATTTGATGTACAAGAGTCTTAAAAAATTCTGTGAAGAAAAATACTCAGAAAACATATTTCTGGGATTAAACTCGTATAAGATATATTCCGATAAAGATATTCTATTAGAAAGTTCTTGGTCAAAACCTTTTATAGTATCTAAATGGAGAGAATTATGCAGTATGGAGTAATATGTACCGTAGCTCAACAGTTTGAAAACGCTAAGTCTTGGGATAGAAAATATTCTGTTAAAGAAGATGCTTACAAAGGCAAATTCTTTGTATTGGGAGAACCTAAAGGGTTTAAAAGTGAAACTACTCTTCCAGATACAGTTAAAATAGGCAGGATAAACCTGGAGGTAGTGCTTCAAAAAACTGTATTTGAAAGCCTATTTAAGACAAGCTCAAAAACAAAGACTTTGATAGAAACTTCTTTAGTGGATATAGAGGTGACGGAATGGACATTTAAGAAAGAGCTATATCTTTCACTAACCAAGAAATTCAAGTATGTTAAAATCCTATCTCTTTCAGACGCAAAACAAGTTTTGGGGTATTTAAGTGAACAAGAAAATAAAAAAGAAACTGATTAAGGAGAAGGTTATCGTTTGGACACCTTCTGCATATTTGGAGTATAATCCTAATACTGGAGTATTTAAGGTTCATTCTGTAGATGAGGC
>SABI01000350.1 GCA_009929055.1 Spirochaetia bacterium
GCTGTTCGCCCATTAAAGAGGTACGCGAGCTGGGTTCAGAACGTCGTGAGACAGTTCGGTCCCTATCCGCTGTGGGCGTTGGAAATTTGAGTGGAGCTGCCCCTAGTACGAGAGGACCGGGGTGGACATACCTCTGGTGTACCAGTTGTCCTGCCAAGGGCATAGCTGGGTAGCTACGTATGGACGGGATAAGCGCTGAAAGCATCTAAGTGCGAAGCCCCCCACAAGAATAGATTTCCTTCCTTTTAAAGGATAAGACCCGTGGAAGACTACCACGTTGATAGGTCGGAGGTGGAAGTGCAGTAATGTATGAAGCTGACCGATACTAATAGGTCGAACGCTTGACTATTGGTTTTCAAAAATTTGCATTATTCAGTTTTGAGGGTTCCCAAGCACCTCAACTTGCTAAAACAGCAAGAATATTTGGTGAGTATAGCAAAGAGGCTACACCTGTTCCCATCTCGAACACAGAAGTTAAGCTCTTTAGCGCCGACGGTACTTGGCGGGCAGCTGCCTGGGAGAATAGGTCCTTGCCAATTAGAAAACACACGCTTAATTGCGTGTGTTTTTTTCTGTCTTAACGCCTGTCATTGCTATATTATGAGCTATGGTGTATAATATTATGACTGTAAAACACAGAGAATAGGAGAGCATTCATGGAAGTTATGATATTGCTTAGAATAATTTTTACCGGAATGCTTTGTGTACCGCTTTTTATCATTGTGTATATTTTATTTAATAAGCTTATGGACCAGCATTTTAAGAAAAAGTAGGCGGGAAAGATGAAACAAGGATTATTTATTACGTTTGAAGGCCCTGATGGGTCTGGAAAGACAACGCAAATTCAATTTTTAAGGAACTTATTTATAGATAAGGGCCTACAGGTGATAGTTACTAGGGAGCCTGGTGGAACGCAAATAGGTGAAAGAATTAGAGATATTATATTAGATAAGGATCATAAGGAAATGGATCCCATGACGGAAACATTGCTTTATGCAGCTTCGCGTGCCCAGCATGTAGCTCAAGTAATTATGCCTGCATTGCGAGCTAGAAAAGTAGTCATATGTGATCGTTTTGTTGATTCTAGTATCGCTTATCAGAGCTGGGGGAGGAATCTTGGGGCTGCTGTAGAAGAAATAAACAGCTTTGCTACGGGTGGCCTTACGCCAGATTTGACCATTTTACTTTTATTAGATCCTGAAGAAGGTCGTAAAAGGTCCCTGCAAGAAGGAGAACTAGATCGCTTAGAGCTTGAAGATATGACTTTCCACGAGGCAGTATAGAGGGGTTAGTGTGAATTAGCTAAGAGTTACCCAGAAAGAATCAACCCAGTTAAGGCTGAAGGTGAAATAAAAGAAATTCAGAGGCTTATAGAGTCTAGGATAAAGTGGTTTCTTGAGAGAAAAGGCAAAAGCTTTGGAGCGAATTTTAAATTATGAAAAAAAAAGAACTCGAGGTAAAACTTGATGAATTAGTAGAGCGAGGAAGCTTTTCTCACGCATATATAATTGAAGGAGTTAAAGAGGGGATTAAACTAAAGCTTGCAGAGAAATTTGCTGCTGATATTAGTAAAGACCAGGTTATTCACTTGCGTGCTCAAGGTCTTTCTGTTAAGGATGAAGATGTACAGGTATTACAAGTAAGCCTTGGGAAAAAAGCCTTTTTTGGTGACAGGAATATAGCAATAATAGAAGACGCGGACACTATGACGCTACGGGCCCAAAATCGCTTATTAAAGACACTTGAAGAGCCTCCTGGAAAGGCAACTATTGTTTTGCTTTCGGAAAATATCGAAAACCTTCTTCCTACTATTTTATCTAGGTGTATAGTTTTTTCCCTTAATGAAGAAAAGGATTTAAAAGACGAGGGCTACAACTTATCAGTTGAAATGGCTGATAAAGTAGGGAATATGTTAATAGAAGCAAAACCCTTTTATGAAATTAATGCAATTTTGGCAGATGTATTAAAAGATCGAGATAAGGCTTATAAATTTTTAGCTGCTCTTGAGCTTTGGTTTCGAGATTTATTACTAGCTCTATCTGCTGGAATTGGAACTGCTACTTTGAAAAAGAAGGGGCAATTAATTAGAAGTAGCAAGATATATCTCATAGTTTCATTGATTGAAGAAGCCAAGAGAGATTTGGATAGAAATATAAATATAGGGTATGCATTGAAAAGTATGGTTTTAAGAATTATACAAGGTTAAAGCTGGTAGAGGAGGAACTACTATGGTAAAGGTGGCCGGAGTTAGGTTTAAGAAGGCCGGAAAGGTTTATTATTTTGATCCAGATGGATTTGATATACACCGCGGTGATCACGTTATAGTTGAAACTGCAAGGGGCCTAGAGCTTGGTGTCTTAACTGATGACATCATAGATATAGATGAAAGC
>SABI01000351.1 GCA_009929055.1 Spirochaetia bacterium
ACTTGGTATTGTATCCATTTGTCACCTCTTCGATACTCTTTATTATATTAAAGTAATGTTATATTTTCAAGTCTTTATACTTTGCCAATTTTTTTAAATTGTAGGATTACAATACATTTGTTACACAATTGCATAAAGAGGAAAGGGAGTTAGAGAAGGAAGTAATTAGGAGGAAGGAAGAAGTAGAAAGGGACAGGCCTCCCCTAGGGGAGGGGCAAAAAAAAGTGATGAGTTGCACTCAACTTGTGTATACTTAGTGTAGAAGAAAAAACACACACAGGAGGAACAACTCATCATGAAAAGGATAACACAGGACATACTGTTTAAGGAAGCGGTAATTAAGTATTCAGTTAAGTATGGGGTAACGAAAGCAGCGATACGATACAAGAAGACAAGGCAATGGATATATTACTGGCTAAGAAGATATACAGGAGATATTGAATCACTTAAGGAAAGATCAAGAAGACCAAGGTATCATCCTAATCAACATACAAAAGAAGAACTTAAGATGATAGAGGATATGCGTAGAAGGAACCCAGATACGGGTCTGACGATGTTCTGGATTAAGTTAAGAGACAGAGGCTACGAGAGAGCAGTAGCATCATTGTACAGAGCTATGAAGAGAGAAGGATACTTCATCGGAGAGAAGACAAGGAAGAAAGAGAAATACAAACCTAAGCCATATGAGAAGATGCAAAGACCAGGAGAGAGAATCCAGATTGACGTAAAGTATGTACCGGAGAGTTGTACAAAAAGTATGGGAAAAGGAACACAACTGTATCAGTTTACTGCAATCGATGAGTACAGCAGACAAAGATACTTAAAGGGATTTAAGGACAACAGTAGCTACTCGGCAGCAGTATTTCTAAAGGAAGCACTGGAATACTTTAAGTTTGATGTTGAGTGTGTTCAGACGGATAACGGCCAGGAGTTCACGAAGATACTATCAAGCAATCAGGAGAACAAGAGAACCGAGATACAACCAACTATGTTTGAGAAAGCATTGATGATGCTGGGCATCAGACACAAGAAGATTCGTCCATACACTCCCAGGCATAACGGGAAGGTGGAACGAAGCCACAGAAAGGACCAGGAATGGTTCTATTCCAAGCGAAAGTTCTTCAGCTTAGAAGACTTAAATCAACAACTAAGGAGATACAACAGAGAATACAACTCATACCCTATGCGCCCACTTAACTGGAAATCCCCCAACCAAGTTCTTACTTCTTTTTTTTCAGCAAAAGTGTAACAAATGTTTTACAACCCTACAATGAGACAAAGGGCTCTGAGACAACGGAAGTTGACAAAGACCCGAAGATAGGACAAAATATAAGTGTTAATGGAGGGGATAATGAGCAAAGGATTTAACGAGCAGCAGATAGCCGAAGTGCGGAAGATACTGGAAAGCATGGAGAAGAACAAGGAGAGAGTAGAGATACTAATGGAGTATCAACCGTTCCCCTGGGCGACTCGTCAAACTCCGAACCTAACGCCGAAGCAGATAGCTCTACAGCTATACCACGATATTTGGAACTAAGTGAGGAGTCTCAAAAGTATTTAGAAGAACAGGGTTTTACATATTTTGATTTTTATTCTCCAACAAGCGAAGATTTTTAGTAAAAAGCAACAAGATAATCTTAAATATTTCTTTAAAAACCATAATTTTTTTTCATTTTTTCGATGTCTTCTTTAATTTTTTCGACAAGAGAAAGAGGGGAAACAAGGGTTATTTTGGGCCCGAATTGGAGAATCCAATAATGAATTGCTTCAGGGCTTGCCTCCAAGGTAACTTTAATTCTTTTGTCATTATTTTCAATAAAAGAAACATTATTAAGACCAAAGCGTTCAATTATCTCGTCGATTAAATATGATTCTGCAACAAACACTATTTCTTCAGGTTTTGAGTAGAATAAGTAGGGCAGTTTGGATGAAAGGTTAGTGATATCAACTTTGGTTTCAAATCCTGGTATTTGACTTAATTCTTTAATTTTCTGATTTTCTAAGATTCTAAGGTCAGAAATCTTGTGAACTTTGCAAAACACAATACTATTATATTTATCATAATTACACATAAGGTAATACGTACCGTTTTTAAACAACAAATAATATGGATTAACCAATTTTTTATCATTACTTTTATTATACAATTTCTTATCTATTCTGTATGAAAGATAATGTAACTCAACCTTGACTCCTTTCTCAATGGCTTGAGTCAACATATCGATATTACTAAAATAGCTCTGATTACTGATATTCTCATTTTCAAAACTGCATATATTAGTAGGATGATTTTTTAAGCTTATTCCGCCTTCTAGTTTTAGTTTGTCAATTAGCTGTTCTGCATGGTTGGAAGGTATGTATCGATTAAAAATTATAGAATCTA
>SABI01000352.1 GCA_009929055.1 Spirochaetia bacterium
ATGGGGGACCTGGTGGAGTGTTTCATTCACTACGAATTATCCCAGTTATTTTAGAGATTGTTAAAGATGCAATGGAAATTTGTCCTGATGCTTGGATATTTAACTACTCTAATCCAATGACAGCAATTTGTACTACAGTTAATAGAGTCTACCCTAAAGCTAAGTTTGTTGGTATGTGTCATGAAATAGGGTGGTTAGGGCGTTGGTTACCAGGTATGCTTGATAAGAAAATAGAAGATGTCCATTTTAGAGCTGCAGGATTAAACCATTTTAGTTGCATGTTAGAGATAAAAGATAGAAAGAGTGGAAAAGACCTCTATCCTGAAGTTCTTGAAAAAGCAGAAGCATTCTTTGAAAGAGAGGCAGGGTATAGTGACCTATTAGATGAATACCGAAGAACAGGAACTCTTGAAGCAACTGAAAAGTTTCATAAAGAGGGCCATTTAGGGAAGAAAAGTAGGTATTATTGGGCTGACCGTCGGATAGTACAGCTGATGTTGAAAAATTATCACCTGCTCCCAATTACGGTAGACAGTCATATTGGAGAGTACCTAGCATGGGCATGGGATGTAGTTGACCACAGAGGAATTCTTGACTTTTATGATGTCTATAAGATTATGCTTTCACAAAATACTCTTCCTAAATTTGAGCTAGAAACATCCGAAAGGGTGATACCTATTATAGAAGGAATCATAACAGACTCAGGGTATGAAGAAGAAGCAGTGAATGTTGTAAATAATGGACTCATTGAAGATTTACCCTCTTGGATAACAGTAGAAGTACCAGCGATTATTAACAAGAATGGAGTCAATGGTATCAAGATGCCCAATATTCCAAAAGGATACCTTGCCCTCCTTAGATCCTATACTGGTGTGTACGATTTAACTGCTGAGGCTATTATTCACAAAAAGAAGTCATTTGTTATTCAAGCATTGCTAGCAAACCCAGTAGTGAACCAAGCTTCTGGAATTGAAGAGATGGTAGATAGGATGATAGATCAACAGAATAAGTGGCTCGGATACTTGAAATAATTCTATGGCGACGGTTGGGGTACTTCCTCAATAAAGAATTAAGAGAATCGTCTCTAATAGGGTATCCGTATCCGATAATTTTTAGATAGGATATAGGTATGTCTACAATTAAAGAAATAGCAGAAAATGCAGGAGTGAGCCCTACTACTGTTGCGAATGTTCTCCATGGAAAAACAAAACGGGTTTCCCAAGCGACTTTAGAGAAAGTTCGGGCTGTTATTGAAGAAAAGAAATATGCTCCCAACATGGGGGCAATTATCCTTGCCGGTAATAACTCACGAATCGTTGGTGTTATTATGTTCATGGAACCTCGTTGGGATGAAACAGTTCTTGAAGACCCTTTTTCTTCTGCAATTTTAGGTGCTATGGAACAAGAAATCCGCAGTCAAGGATATTTTTTCATGTTACATACCACAAGTGATGAAGATGAAGTTGTTCGCCTTTCTAAAGCGTGGAAGTTAGCTGGCTTAATCCTTGTTTGGGTTCCTGGCAATATTTGTCGCGTTATCAAGGAGAGTATTGAAACTCCCCTTGTGTTTATTGATTCATATTTCACAGATTGTGAACATGTGTATCATAACATTGGGCTTCAGGATGAACAGGGTGGCTATGAAATAGCCCGCTATCTAGTTTCTATGGGGCATACTCACATAATGTTTCTTGCTAATGACTCTTCTTTCGGTGGGTCAGACTTTGCCCGTTTTAAGGGGTGCCAGAAAGCGTTTGAAGAAAAGGGATTACCTCTAGGGTTTGATTGCTATGTCCCAATGCCAAAAGATCGTCAAGAACGATATGAGTTATATAAAAATATTGCTCATAAAAACTCAACGCACACGGTTCTAGTCTTTTCAGCAGACTATTATGCTGCCGAAGCAGTTTCCTACCTTCAGGATTGTGGTGTTGATATTCCTGGTCAAATTTCTGTAACAGGCTTTGACGATAACATCTTCTCACGTCTCGTGAGACCCCACCTTACAACAGTGAATCAAGATCCTGGTGAAAAGGGTCGCTTAGCTATATCAATGCTCATGAAGCTCATTCACAACAAGCCCATAGCAACACCAAATATTCGCTTAGGTGTTCGTTTAGAGGTAAGGGATTCAGTACGAAAAGTTAATTAGATTACAGAGGTGTTTATCTCTGGATGCTAAAGCTTTATCGTTACTTCTATTTCATCTCTATTGGGGTATGAGAAAGATGAAATTTCTCATGAATCAATCTAGTCTTATATTAACAAGTCTTTTCTTGTAAAAGAAATTAATTAATGAATAGGCACAATTTTACATAGATGAATCTATTCAATTTAAATAATTATATATTCGAAGAGTTGTAAGGTGTAGAAGATTCTTTC
>SABI01000353.1 GCA_009929055.1 Spirochaetia bacterium
GAATTATTGATAAAGTAGTGGAAAGTCACTTAAAAACATTCGGAGCTGTCTGTCTTGAAGGTCCTAAATGGTGTGGTAAAACATGGACAGCTAATATCCATAGTAATAGCAATATATACTTAGGGGATCCTGCAGGAAATTTCCAAAATAAATCACTTGCAAAAATAGATCCCAAATTAGTATTAGAAGGGGATGCACCAAAATTAATAGATGAGTGGCAGGAAGTCCCTGAGTTATGGGATGCTGTAAGATTTGAAGTGGATCAAAGGGGTAAAAAGGGTCAATTTATTTTAACGGGATCTGCTACTCCTGCCCAAAAGGGTATACTTCATAGCGGTGCAGGAAGAATATCTACTTTGAGAATGAGGCCTATGTCTTTGTATGAGTCAAAAGATTCATCAGGAGAGATTTACTTTCAAGATATTTGTAATGGAGAATATAAAAATATTCCAGTTGATGAAGCCAGTTTAGACACACTTATAAATTTAATAATAAGAGGTGGATGGCCAGGTAGTTTGGATATTAATGAATCAGACTATGCTATGATTACAAGAGAGTACCTGAATGCAACTATCAATCATGATATTTATAGGCTTGAAGGAATCAATAGAAACACTAGAAAGATGAATTTACTACTTAGGTCTTTAGCCAGAAACGAAAGCACCACAGTTTCAATGAGAACTTTAAGAAAAGATATAAGTGAAAATGATGAAGAAGAATTAGATAATGATACTATTTCAACATACTTAACGCTTTTTGAGAGGATGTTTCTTATTGAAAATCAGAAGGCTTTTTCTTCAAATATAAGATCTTCAACTAAGGTAAAAAAGCTAGATAAGAGACATTTTGTTGATCCTTCATTAGCTTGTGCATTGCTGAATGCATCAAAGAGTATGCTTATAAATGATTTGAGGACTTTGGGATTTTTATTTGAGGCTTTATGCGAGAGGGATATAAGAATATATGCTGAATCCTTTAATGCAAAGCTATATCACTATCAAGATTATGATGGAGATGAGATTGATTCTGTTGTTGAATTGCAGAATGGAGATTGGGTTGCTATAGAAATAAAACTCGCAAGTAATCAGCTTGATGAAGCGGCAGAGACCCTGATAAGAATTAAGAAAAAAATAATAACTGATGGAGGAAAACCACCAAAGGTTTTGTGCATTGTCTGTGGAATTTGTAAAGCAGCCTATTTAAGGGAAGATGGTATTTATGTAGTCCCAATTACAGCATTAAGGAATTAGCAAAATAATAAGGGTTATTTTAGGACATTCCGAGCAAGCGGGTTGTCGATTTTTTTGATTTAGATGCTGTAATATATAGATAGAAAAGCAAGGAGTTGATGCTACTATGGCTATTAATGTTATAAACCCAAATCTTACAAGTCATCTTAAAATATTAAGCAGTTCAACTGCCTCGGGTAAAACAGAGAGTGCCGGGACGGATTTTGCTGATTTTTTTAATGCAAGTCTTGCATCTTCCGCGAAGGGTGAGATGGAATCTGTGGGAGCAGTCAACCTAGATGCTATTTTTCAAAAGGCGGCGGATACTTATGACGTGCCCTTAGGACTTTTAAAGGCTATAGGAAAGGCAGAATCGAATTTTGACCCTAGTGCAAGGTCTAAGTCTGGGGCAATGGGAGTAATGCAACTTATGCCTAAAACCGCCGCGAGCCTTGGAGTAAAGAATGCTTTTGACCCAGTTCAAAACATTATGGGCGGGGCTAAGTATCTTAAGGACATGCTGAAACAATTTAATGGAAATGTAGAGCTGGCTCTTGCTGCCTATAATGCAGGTCCTGGAAATGTTAAAAAGCATGGAGGGGTACCTCCTTTTGCAGAAACACAAAGATATATTGCAAAAGTAATGGGTTATGCTAATCAAGACATAAATGCAGGGACCAATAAGGCGAATCAAGCTGTAGTAGAAGAGACTGGCCCAGTGACATCGGGGGATGTTTCTGGTATCTCAGCAAAAGATCTGACTACCATGATGACCTTATATCGCTATCAAATAGAACTTGCTGCCTGGACTTCTATGAGTAAGCTCACCGAAGAGCAGGAGTTACCCCTTAATTCACCTTGATTAACAAGATAAGGAGAGAACAGATGAGAAGCGCAATAATAGGAGTAGGATCACTTGGTATTATTACTGGTGCCTTGATATCAAGGGCTGGGGAGGACTGCACCTTAATTATAAGAAATGAGTCCAACTTGCAAGCATTAAATACAAAGGGAGCCATAATCACCGGTTTATACGAAGCCACAATACCTGTGAAAGCAGTAAAGCCTCAAGATGCAACAGGAATTTTTGATGTCATTATATTATTAACAAAACAATGAAACATATATCACAAGAT
>SABI01000354.1 GCA_009929055.1 Spirochaetia bacterium
CTTAGCCACAGAGTTCTCATCATCTACGTTGAGACTCATCTTCAAGTACTTCTCTATAGTTTGTAATCTCTTATTACCATCTATAATACGAGTAATCTTATTCTTGCCCAGGAAGGCTTGACAGAACTGGAGGACAATCATGCCAAGCCTAGAGGTTGCATAATCAATATTCCCAAGCAAATCTTTAAATGAGTCTAATATATTCTCCCTCATCTGTAACAAATCACTATGTTGAGAAGGGGTATTCATAGAGTTAAGGAACTGAGCTGGCAGTGTACTATCATCAAACTGTCTGACTGCATCTAAGTACAGATTAAAGAACGCTGAGTTAATAGGTTGACCTTGGACTACTATAGGTTCCTTAGACCCCGTAGTAACCACATATATACCATTAGGAGTAACCTCTTCAAACTTAGAGACATCTCCATCAGGGATGGCACTCTCTTCAAAGATTAACTTAGGCATACTCATAGTCTGTGCATTCATAAGAACTACACCATAAGCTTTATTAATGAATCTCTGTAGATCCTTTACATAGTGTACTTCGCCTCTCTTATAAGGGTTTTCTGTATCCTCAGAGTACAAAGGAATAACAGGGTACTCAGTAATATGAGCAGGTAATTCTTCTTCATAGATATGATCAAATCCTATAAGAGTAACCTTCTTAATCTTAGATCCCAGTTCTCCATCAGGGAGCCTGTACATCTCTTTTCTATAGCACTCATAGATCTTAACATACTGTTTATCAGGAGAGAATACCTTACCTATGATATCGATCTTAGAAGCATACTCAGTATCAGTTCTCTCTATAAGATCAGGATACCCAGTATTATTAAAACTCCAGGCTGACAAAGGTTCTGTGATACCATAGATCTCTTTTACTACATCTATAGCCAGGTATCTTCTAATACATACCATCTCAGCATCATCAAACAAAGGATGCTTAGAAGCTGGGTCTACTACTACATCGCTGTAATTAAGTACATCAAACTTCACCTTAGAGTCTCTGGAGAAGTATACTAACATATAAGATATATTATCTACTATGGCTCTCTTGACAGCCTTTCTGAAAGTATTAGTACCTCCAGAGTTAGACCAAGCCCAGTCTATCAGTTTGTTTGCTATAGCCACTTTGTCATCATGGCTCTCACCATTTGAGACTATCTGATACTTAGGGATATTTGCTGCTACCATACCAGTAATCCCACGCATAGCTTTACGGATTCTATTAATAACTAATTCGTATTGTCCTCTCTCCTTAAGCTTCTCTCTCTCAGTCTCAGTCCACTGTTCACCATGATAGAATAAGCAATTAGAAGTACAGTCAGCTATCCAGGAAGGATATACTCCTGTCTCATAGTTAAGTATCCTTGACCACAGCTTATAAGCTTTCTCTCTGTCTTTAACAAGTGTTCCCATAAGGACCTCAAATCTTTATTTTGTCTATCAGTAAAGGATAGAAATCTGTTTTAGTAGGATGGAAACTAGAATGGAAACAAATGCCACTCCACTTCTTATCTTTAATAACTTCAGGGTGGAAGTCTCTAACAAGAGCTTTAGTAATCTTATGCTTCTCACACAGTATCTTAAGCAAATCATTCAGAGACTTATGTTGTTCCTCAGTAATTCTATGGAACCCAGAGTATCCTCTCCAAGCTCTAGGAGACACAAAGACTTCTTTATCTGGGATTTGCTTACCTACCCAATTATAGAACCAGTTATCTTTCATAATAAGATGATTCCAGTTCACCAGTTCTATACCTATAGTACACCGAGACAGTTCTCTGAAGTTTGCTCCTGCATGGAAGTGATCAAAAGCTTCATCATACAACTGGTATACTTGACCGTCTCTATCAATAATATAGGGCACTGATACACCATTACCTTTAAATGTACTAACAGCTCCTTGTACAGTTCCTCCTCCTGTACCATGGATAACTATACCAGTCTTCTTAGTTCTGGTAGTTATACTATGAGTATACTTAAGTTTGTTAATATTCATTGCAACCTCACTTTATCTTTATTCCTAAATTAAGTCCAGCCATCTTATTAGTTCCAACCCTGACTCCAAGTATATACTTCTCATAGAATACTCCATCTAACCCTATAGAACCCTCATACCCTTCTTTACCCGCCATAAGCTCCAAATTCGAGTACAGGGAGAACTTAGTTTCTACAGGAATATACTTGGTTGTCTCGACTGTTTTAACCACTCCTATGTGCTTATTTCTAAGCTTGAACATATTATTATACAAGTAGTATTTTATGTCAAGAGAATCTTTTGATCCGTCATCATGTACAATCGTAGTATCAAGTGTGGCAATAAGATGCGGTGTAGAATTTATATAGACTGT
>SABI01000355.1 GCA_009929055.1 Spirochaetia bacterium
CTCGAAGAGATGCTCTATATTGCAATGGAAGATTATGAGATTGATTGGATTATTGGGCAAGGTCCTGCAGCCAGAACTATAAGAATACCAATTCCAAAGTTTACCCTCATTGGAGCAACTACCAAAGCTGGACAAGTTTCTAGCCCCCTCTACTCTCGTTTTGGTATCACCTGTAGAATAGAGTTTTATAATGAGGAAGAACTTCAACATATTATTAGAAGAAGTAGTGCTATATTAGAGACAAAAATTACTGAAGGGGCAATTGTCTTATTGGCAAAAAGTTCTAGGGGTACTCCCCGAATAGCTAATAGATTACTTAGGCGCCTTAGAGACTATGCCTCTATTTTAGGCAACGGTATTATTGATGAAGAGATTGTAAATATTAGTATGGAGCGCCTTGGAATTGATCAAATGGGTTTAGAAGAACAAGACAGAAATATATTACGAACGATTATAGAATTTTATGATGGAGGACCGGTTGGGGCAGAAACCCTCGCTATCTCTGTCGGTGAAGCAATTGAATCTTTAGAAGATTTTTATGAACCATATCTCATTCAAAAAGGGTATCTAAAAAGAACTCCTCGAGGAAGGATGGTCACTTCCTTAGCGTATCAATTGTTAGGCATTGAAAATACAAGGAGTGACGATGGACATCAAGGAATTCTCATTTAATTTACCCCCTCATCTTATAGCACAATACCCTAGTGACAAAAGGGGAGAGTCTCGCTTACTTGTTGTTGAAAGAAAGACTCAGAACCTCATTGATTCAAGTATTACAGACCTCACCTCCTTTTTGCCACAAGATGCAGTGATGGTGATAAATGATTCCAAGGTGAGAAAAGCAAGGGTCTATGGAATAAGTGATACGGGCTCTAAAGTTGAATTTCTCTTTCTTAGCCCCTTAGCAGACAATTCTTGGCTCGTAATGGTGAGTAAAAGCAAAAGACAAAGAATTGGAAAAAGCTATACCTTTAGTCATCCTACTAAAGATATTGTTGGAACAATTATCGATGAAACAGTCGATGGAAAAGTTATCTCATTTAACACATATGTCGATGAATCTTTTTTTGATACAATAGGACACGTACCCCTTCCTCCATATATAAAAAGAGAGGATGTATTTGAAGATGAATCTCGTTACCAAACAATTTATGCAGCAACTAGTGGCTCTGTTGCTGCCCCTACAGCAGGGCTTCATTTTACACATGAGGTATTAGAATCAATTAAGAAGAAAAATATTACATTAGCCCCAGTAACACTCCATGTGGGTCCAGGTACCTTCTTACCAGTAAGATCTTCTTCTTTAGAAGAACATGTGATGCACAAAGAATATTATGAAATTAGTGAACAAACTTCAAAAATTGTAACATTGGCAAAGAAAGAAAAGAGGCCTGTAATTGCAGTTGGAACAACGAGTGTTCGCACAATAGAAAGTGCCTGGGATAACGAAAAGAAAGAGTTAACTGTAGGGAAAAATTCGACAAACCTATTTATTACTCCACATTTTCAGTTTAAGGTAGTAGACCATTTGATGACGAACTTCCACACCCCTGAGTCAACCCTTTTGGTCTTAGTCTCCTCTTTTGCTAGCAAAGAGATGATTGAAAAAGCATATCAGCACGCAGTAGAAAAAGAGTATAGATTCTTCTCCTACGGAGATGCTATGCTCATCTTATAGAATGTTGTGTTTCGTTAAAATATCTGCCATTTCTTGAGTAAGAGATTCTCTACTTTTTCTCCCATCTAATCTAAAGAACTTAACATCTGGTGGTAATTCACTAAATATTTTGTCATAATTTTGTTTTACAAGGGTAAGAAATTCACTATGTTCAAAAAGCTCTTTTTCTTCTTTTCTCTCATCGATTCGAAATAGGCAATCTTCTACTGGTGTATCAATAAAAAAAATAAATTCTGGATAAGGAAAGTCATTCAGAGCTAATACTTTCTCATAGCCACAATCAATAGATTGATAGGCTAGGGAGGAGAAGAAATAACGATCACTAATTACTACTTCATTATTCTCTAGTCGATGGGTGATTCCTGTTATTGGATGGTAGAGATGATCTTCTCTATCTGCTGCAAATAAAAGGGCAAGGGCTAGGCCTGTGGTAACAACTTCTTTACGGAGAACCTGCCTTACAAGAGTTCCTAAAGGGGAGGAGGTAGGTTCAAACGTTGCATGAGTAGAAATAGAGTTTTTATCAAAAAGTTCTACTATCTTTTTCAATTGTGTTGTAGTTCCTGAACCATCTAGTCCCTCGATAACAATAAAATTCGCTAATACTTGATTCATTCATTACTCCTGTTCTTCTATAATTAGATTGTATATAATCTTACTCGACAAGACAACTA